>DASQNN010000376.1:0-2357 GCA_035644955.1 Nodosilinea sp.
AATGCGCGCCAGCAGAGTCAGCAGCACCAGCAGGGCCACCAGCCCAAACCGCCAGTAGGCATTGGCCAAAATGGGGGAGATCAAAATGCTCATCAGCCAGGCCATTTTTACCCTGGGATCAAGCCGATGCAGCCAGGTAACCGGCTGCTCTAGGTAAAGGCCAATAGGGAGAGAGCGAAGAAGATCCATTTATATTGGCTGGAAACTGCTAACCATAGGGTGGGTGCTGCTTACCCTTAATATCAATGGGCTGGTTGGCAATCACCTTACACTTTCGTCGCCCGGTTGGGGTTGTTGCGCTCCAGGTCGCGCATGGCTTTGCCCCGCCAGAAGATGCGAATGGGTGTGCCCTCAAAGCCCAGGTTTTCGCGGAACTGCCGCTCAACGTAACGGCGGTAGTTGTCTTTGAGCAAGTGGGGATCGTTGACAAACAGCGTGAATGACGGTGGCCGCACCGTGACCTGGGTGCCATAGTAAATGCGGCCCTGGCGACCCTGACGGGTGGTGGGCGGCGTGTGCCACTTCACCGCGTCTTCGAGTACCTCGTTGACCACTGAAGTGCTGACCCGACGACGGTGCTGCTCCACCGCTTGATCGACCAGCTCTAGAATTTTGGGTACCCGTTGACCGGTCTTGGCGCTGACAAAGATGCGCTTGGCCCAGTCTAAAAAGTTTAGGCGGGCGGTAATTTGGTGGTCAAAGTCGTAGATGGTATGGCTGTCTTTCTCGACCGCATCCCACTTGTTGACGACGATAATGCAGGCGCGACCATCTTCTTCAATCCGGCCCGCCAGCTTTTGGTCTTGCTCGGTCACCCCGTCGAGGGCGTCGATCACCAGCAGCACCACGTCGGCCCGGCGAATCGCCTTAAAGGCACGGTTGATGCCAAAAAACTCTGGCCCGTACTCCACACTCTTTTTCTTGCGAATGCCAGCGGTGTCGATCAGGCGATAGATTTTGTCGTCATGCTGCACCTGCATGTCGATCGCATCCCTGGTCGTTCCCGAGATGGGGCTGACAATGGCGCGGGTTTCACCCACGAAGGCATTTAGCAGGCTCGATTTGCCCACGTTGGGTCGCCCTACGATCGCGACTTTGACTTCTTCAGTCTCTTCTTCTTCAACAGTTTCGGGCAGAAACTCTACCAGGGCATCGAGCAGTTCCCCTGTGCCGTTGCCGTGAATGCCAGAGACGGCGTAGGGCTCACCCAGGCCCAGCTCCCAAAACTGAGCCGCCTGCACCAGGCCCTGGTCAAGGGATTCACACTTGTTCACCGCCAGCACCACGGGGACCGACTGCTGCCGTAGCCAGCTAGCAATTTCGCGATCTGACTCGGTGGGGCCAACTTTGCCATCAACCACCAGCACCGCAGCGCTAGCTTCGGTGAGGGCTAGCTGGGCCTGCTCGCGAATGTAGGGTAAAAACTCGGTGTCGTCGTCAAACACCAGGCCGCCGGTATCGACCACTAAGTAGTCGCGATCGCGCCAAAAGGCGGGCTGGTAGGTGCGATCGCGCGTCACCCCCGGCTGGTCGTAGACAATGGCGTCTTGAGCCCCGGCCAGGCGGTTCACCAAGGTAGATTTGCCCACATTTGGGCGTCCGATAACCGCAACAACAGGCAGTGGCATGGCTTGGGCCTTTAGGCAGATGAATGGTTCAGCAGACCTGGAAGCCATACATTGCTAGACGCCCAGATCATCAATGAGAAACTCTTCTCAATCTTTCCATTGTAGTCAAAGGCCAGCAAGCTGTGCGAGTTTGTAGTTAGGGGCACGGTTTTAGGCCTTTATAAATGATTGCTGACATGGAGTGGTGGTAGCCAGAAACCGATCGGCGGTTTCAGGTGCTTTGAAAGAATTGAGAGGCGATCGCCGCAATCAGGTCTAGTCACCCATGCTGCTGAAGTTGCTCCACAGCGACAGGATCAAGCTTCTGCCCGGCTTACAGGAATTGCCGCGATAGTATGAGGTCAGTCCTAGCGTGCTCAATACCATGACCCCAGCCGCCTTGGTGACAAAACCCATTAGCCAACTCCAACTGGCTCCTGGCAGCCTGTTGTCTGTTCCCAATGTGAGTTGGGATGAGTTTGAGGCCATTCTGGAAGAGCTAGGCGATCGTCGGGTCGTGCAGGTTACTTACTTTGAACAAACCCTAGAGCTGATGGTTCCACTGCCAGAGCACGAAAAGCCCAAGGAAATTATTGGCGATATTGTCAAAACCCTACTCAAAGCCTCTGGTCGCCGCTACGAACCCTTTGGTTCCACCACCTTTCGTCAAGCTGGGGTAGCCGGAGTCGAACCCGACGCCTGCTTTTACATCGCTAACTATCAGCAAATGATTGGCCGTCGCCGCCTAGA
>DASQNN010000377.1:0-4873 GCA_035644955.1 Nodosilinea sp.
CAGCGTAGCGGCGCTAAAGTTGCCCAGTTGTGCCCCCTCAAACTTTTGCTGGGGCGGCCGTTCCTGACTCTGCACCACCTGGTTAAATTTCACAAAGCAGGCGTCGTAGATGGCGTCGAGGGCCGACAGAGTAAATTCGTCCTCGACCAAATCCGGCAGGCCAAGGTGGCGCACCATAAACTGGCCGCAGAGCTGGTCGGCCATTACCACATCCGAGCCGCTACCTGTATCCAGCCGGTAGTAGCGGCCATTCCACAGCTTCGGGTGGTAGGCTTTGAGGCCGTTGTCGAGCCAGCGGCGGTACTGGCTGAGCAAAATGGGGGTGTTGCCGGGGGCCAGGTTTTCCTCGGTGAGAATGTAGGCGATCGCGATCGCCGCCTCCATGGCCCCCAGCCACAGCCCGCCGCAGTAGGCGCTAATGCCTTTGAGTTGCCAGTCGTCGAAGGTTTGGTCGGGGGCACCCTCGTTTTCGGGAATGCCGTCGCCGTCGCGGTCAAACTGCTTCAGGTATTGCAGGGTATCGACCACCGCCGGCCAGCAGTCCTTTAGGAACGCCACGTCCGTGGCCCCGGTGAACTGGTAGGCGCGGTAGACCTGGAGCACAAAGTCGCTGCCCAGGTCTTTCCACTGGTTGCAGTCTTGGTAGCTGGTGTAGTTGGTCTGCACCCAGGGGTGCTCGTTGGGGGCACCCAGATCGTGGGGTGTCGCGCCCTTGAGCTTGCGAATCGCCGGGGGATGCTCCAGCCCCATGGTGACGTAGTAGCCGATGATCCGCCGCCGCTCATCCTGGGTGGGAATGGCGCGGGCAAAGGCGCGCAGCACGGATTTCTCTAGCTCGGGCCACAGCAGCAGGGTGGCAAAGCCGCCGTAGAGACGCACGTCGAGGCTTTCGTACCAGCGGTAGTCGATGCACTCTAGCACCGCAAACTGGCCCACGGGGTCGGCCTCGGTGGCAGCGCTCCACAGGGTGCCGCCGCTGGCCAGGTCGTACAGCTCGTTAAACAGCGCCATTTTGAACCAGTCGGGCAGGTCGGGCCGATCGAGAATCGGCTGCTGCCAGGCGGCGATCTGCTGCTGCCAGGTCTTGTATTCCGTCAGGGCATCGAAGGCGATCGCCCTCGCATTCCGTCCATCGGTGCCAAAGAAGTCGGTATAGCGCCGGTAGTTGTTCACCCCAGCGGCAAATTCTGTCACGGGCAGATCCCACGCCAGGGCAACGGGGATTTGGCGCGTTTCGCCAGGTTGCAGGGTAAAGCGCAGGGCGATCGCACAGCCGATCTGCTCTCCTTCCTCGGCGGGAGAGGTATCGAGCAAGTTCATCAGCCGTCCCAGCTTAGCGAACGAATCCCACAGGTCGCGCCCATCGCCCGCCGGGTTCCAGCGCAGATCGTAGGAGACTTCCACACCGGGGTCATCTAGGGTGGCGATGCACCACTGGCCGTCGCCTTCTTTGGGATCCCCCTGCCAGGCTCCATTCATTACCAACGCTTTGAGGCCGTCAGCGTTGATGAATTCGTTAAAGTTGCCGGTGCTCTGAGCGATCGCAGGCACGTAGTCGTAGTAGGGGCTGCCATCGTCGCGCAGCAGCACCTCGGGGGATTTTTGCGTATTGGTGAACCAGCCCACCATGTTTTGCCAGCTCACCATGATGCTCAGGGTGATGGGGGTGGTGGTGGGGTTGTGGGCCGTCCACTCAAACGCCACCACTGGGTAGCTGGCCTCTTTATAGTTGTCGGGCCAGATGGGCGAAATCTGTTCGCAGGTAATCTGGGCGCGAAAGACGTTTTCGTAGCGGTACCAGCTGCGGGGGTAGAGGGCGTGGTAGCTGCCCGTAGTACGGGCTTTGGTAGACGCCGGATACCACGACCAGGACGACAGAGTGCCATCCTCGGGCGGCTGGGTGCTGAGGGTATAGGCCTGGGTTCTGCCGCCCCCCTGCTCCCAAAGGCTGAACTGGCACCCCGGAAAGCTGCCGAACACATGCTCGCCGCCATCCACATGCCAGAGGTTGAAGTCGCCATGGGGCGATCGCCCCACACAGCCTGCCCCCAGCCCCCCCAGGGGCACCCCGTGGTCTGGGCCATCGTCGAGGTTGCTGGCGTAGCGCACGATGTAGTGGTGTTCCCAGGGCTGGCCGAGGGAGCGTTGCCACGCCTGGGAGGGGATCTGGGGGAGGAATGAGGTTTCAGTCATCCCAGAATTTTACCGGAGCAGGTTAGCTTATGGACTTACAAGACGTCGCAAGCTCTCCAAAAATTGAGCATTCTCACCGAATGGATTCGCCATTGAGCCCGATAGGGGCAATCTATGCCAGGCTCCTCCGCCAAATCCTTGCGAATAGAGAGAGGCGTTGCTGGATACAGGTATGAATCAAAGCTGCAACGTCTCTCGTAGGGGCAAACGGCCGTTTGCCCGTACCCAAAATCATGCTTCAATTCAGCAACACCAGAGAGGACAGCCGTACACCGCACCTTGACCAAGCACCAGCTAAATTTCACCGGCAAATCGCAAAATCTTCTGGTACAGCTGATTGCTAATTCGAAAGCCCGCCTGTTCAACCAGGGCATCCATCAAACGCCTGACGCTAGAAATTAAAGCCCGCTTTTTAGCAACAATAACAATGCCAAAAATGCCAATTACCGATAGCCCAAGGCCCTGGGCTACCTGGCGGCCCAAGCGTTCATTAATTAACAGCTCGTCGGCCTTTAGCTGCCACGCCAGGGCAATGGCGTGGGCATCGCCCTGGTCTAATTGCTGACCCTGCTGCATAACCTCAGCAATAGCCATCTCCGTGGGTGCCTGCACCTGAACCCAATTCAAAGAAAGCACCGCTTGAATACGGGCATTCTTGGCAGCGGCAATTTCCCCTGCCGAAACCTCTGAAATTACAACGGTGCCGTAGATTGCTTCCAGCAACCAGAGGCAATCAATCAAAACAAAACTGCTCAACGACGAAGCATCGGTTACAAGGATCATAGCCATCCCCGGTTCTGCAAGTTTTGCATATCTGCTTCAAATTCTTCGACATCATAATGAACATAGCCACCGCGACTGCCGAGGCATTTCTGAAACTCTATCGGGTGCATTCCGGCAATTTGGCTGGCGATGCCCAGGGTCACTCGCTCTTGCTCAAATAGAGCGATCGCAATCTCTCTGAGCCACTCAGCCCTAGAAAAGTTAGGATCTTGGGCAATTTCATCGGGAATATCAAGGGTTACTTTCATGGTATGTAGTGACCGCAATGCCTATAGTGATGGAAACGTTTTGAATGACTAGCGCTGTCCTAGCGTTCCTAAAATGACACTCAATCGAGGCATTGCTTTGGCTTTTCCATATTGCTTCTGAGCAGGCATTTATTGTACTGTCCATTGCCCCAGCGTTGTTTCTGTCGGATTGGCTACGGGAATGCTAAAGGAACTATCTCCTAGAGGCCAGCCGCATGTTTACGCAGAACCGCAAGTTTCGTATTGGCGGTTATAAACCGGGTGCCAAGCCAGACAACGTCAAGCATCACCAGATTGGCCGGTTTAGAAAGGATAATCTGCCCCATCGGGTAGATCTGCGCAAGCATATGACCGAGGTGGAAGCGCAGATCGGCAACAGCTGCGTAGCCAACGCCTTCGTGGGGGCCTATGAGTATCTGGCCAAACGCGACCTGGGAGATGCCGCCGACATTAGCCGCCTGTTTGTGTACTACAACGCGCGATCGCAGACCGGCAGCCACAACGAAGACGGCGGCACCTATATGTACTGCGCGATCGAAACCCTAATGCAGCACGGTGCCTGTTCCGAAGACCTCTGGCCCAACGACGAAGAGCTGATCTTTACCGAACCCGATGCCGATGCCTACGACCACGCCGCCAACTTCAAAATTATCGAGGCCGAGACCGTTGACACCGATTTAGACCTCTGGCGGCACACCTTAGCCGAGGGCTACCCCATCGCCTTTGCCCTCAATACCTTTGAGTCGTTTGACGAGGCCACCCGCAACAAAGGCCGGGTGCCCAAGCCCAAGCACTCCGACAACGTGCGCGAAACCCACGGTTGGCACGCCATGCTGTGCGTGGGCTACTCCGACAAAGATCGCATGTTTATCGTGCGCAATTCCTGGGGGTCAGCCTGGGGCGATCGCGGCTACTGCTACGTCCCCTACGACTACGTCATCCACGACGACTACAACGGTCACGACTCCTGGATTATCAAATCGCTGAGCGACCTAGACTTTAGCGCCGAAGTTTGGGAAGACGACGAGTCATTCTTTGCCGACGATAGCTCCCTTCTACTCTACGACTTCTATATCCACACCGAAGACCCCGAGGGCTTCACAGAGGCGCTCGAAGCCCTCTGTCTAAACTATGTTGAAAGCGAGGACGACTACTACTTCGACTACAGCTATGAGGAATCCGAAGGCAGCCCCTACCTGCTAGACATCCTCAACTTTGACCTAACCATTGATGACGCCACCGAATTTGTTGAAGCTCTCGATGCTCTCTGCCAAGACTATGCCGTAGACGAGGCCTACGGCTTTGGCTACGGCAACGAGGAATCCGAAGAGGAGGACTCCGAAGGCGAAGAGGAATCCGAAGACGACGAGAATTACGCCGAGGAGGAAGAAGAGTCCGAAGAAGACGAGGAATTTGAGGACGACGAATCTGAAGAGGACGATGAAGATTACTCTGAGGAAGAGGAAGAAGAGTCTGAATCTGAAGACGACGAGGATTACGCCGAAGAAGAATAGGCAGTTGAGCAGCACCGGCTGTCTACCGCTAGAGGGCCTGTTTAGCGCATCAACAGGCCCTTTATCCAACCGCCCAGAGATTGGAACGGACAACATCACTCAGATGATTGCTTCACCGCCCTAGGCTTGAGAGCC
>DASQNN010000378.1:0-5399 GCA_035644955.1 Nodosilinea sp.
GGGTTTTCGCGTTCTGTCTTCCTCAACCACAAAAAAGGAAAACAGAACCGATGTTTGAATATCTCGAACCAGACGCCAACGACAACCCAGAGGCCCAAGGGACCGGGTCCCTACCGCTGCCACCAAGATCTGGGGCAAATAGCAAAGGGACCCGGTCCCTGAATCCCGAAAAAGTGCGCCACATGCTCTATGGCAGCCTCGCCGCCCTAGACCGCACTATCAAAATCCTCCACGCCCTCGGCTACGCCGACCCCAACGATTGGAGCAACCCCATCCCCGTGCCGCCCAACAGCGGTGCATCAAGCAGAGCCGTAGGCGCAGCCTCCCCAGCGGGGATAACGTGGATGGTCATTCTGACGAAAACCTTGCTCATTGAGTAAGCAGAATGTCGCTGGGGGTAGAGCCTACCTACGCCTCTGGCTCTACCCCCAGCGCTTTTAGCTGCTCTGCCAGGCGATCGGCTCGGGTTTGGGCTTGTTGAGCTTCCACCTGGGCTATCGCTGCCGCTTCCTGTGGGGTGGGCACCAGCTCCCCCGAGGGGTGAAAGCAGTTCAACGATGCACCCTCAGGCTAAACATTCAGCACCGCCAACTGGCTCAGCAGGGGGTCGACTAGGGCCTGGTGCTTATCAGCCAAAAGCTGATCCATATAGGCTTGCAGGCGTGCGGCCTGCTCTAGGTTGGGCACATAGACCTGGCCGTTGGGTCGGGTAAACAGGGGTGTGGTGGCCAGCGTCACCAGGTCATCGCTGGGGGGGGCCAGCACCAGAGGACCGTTGGCGGTGCTGGGCAGCAGACCGGGGGGCAGGCGACCTTCCAGCAGCGCCATCAGGTGGGCTTGGCAAGCCTCCACATTCAGCCCTCGCTCCTTCAGCAGGTGCAGAATGCCATTGAGGGGCATGGGCTGCTCGGGCAGGGCGCGCAGCACCTCCATCAGCAAAAACATGTCGCTGTACTGGTGGCGGGTGAGGTCGAGCACCTGGGGATAGCGCACCAGGTTGACCAGGCCGTAGGTAACCCGGCTGCAGCTGGGGGGGCGATCGCTGTGGTATGTATCCTGCACGATGGTGGCATTGGGAAACTTCTGCCGCAGCCAGCGGGCAATCTTGGGCAGCGAGGCGCTGCCGCCGGTGCAAATTACCTGGTTAATGCCCTGGGTGTTGAGCCCAGACTCACTCAGCAGCCGGTTCAGGTGGCCGTTAATGCGCTGAATGTAGGGCAGAATAATGCGGTCTTCTAGATCCTTGCTGCGCACAAGCCAGCGCTGGTCGGCCAGCTCCAGCTCAAACTGGGGCTGGTGCTGAAGAATAATCTTCAGGTGGCGGGCGGCTTCTAGCACGCTCTGGCCCAGCAGCGAGGCTTCTAGTCGCTGGTAGAGGCGCTGGCGGCGGGCGATGTCGGGTTCTGCCGGGCGCGGCATGTCGCAGCCGTCGAGGTCGAGGTCGTGCCAGTGGGTGCCATCTAGCTCGGGCATGGCGGCCTGCCAGCCCCAGCCTGCGGCTTGAGAAGAACGGCCAGAGCCTTCGGCGGGGCGGCTCTGGCGGCGTTCTGCCGGGTGCAACAGGTGGCAGATAATATCCAGGTCAATGGCATCCCCCGCATAGCTCATGGAGTGCAGGGCAAAGTCACTGTAGGAGAGGTCGCCCAGGGCACCCGGCAGGTTGACAAGACCCACCTCGGTCACGCTGGCCCCAGCAGAGAGCACCACCGTACCTCCCGTCCAGGGGCAGGCGTAGAGGGTCTGCTGCTGCATGGGCTGGCCGTCGCCCTCGGGCAGCGGGGTAGAGGGGTCGGGCAGCCCCGACAGCACCGCCGCGATCGCATCTTCTACAAAATAAATATCGTCGGGGCTGGTGGCTAGCCCAGCCCCAAGCACCGCCTCTCGCACATTAAAGGTGTAGGTGTCGGGCCAGTTGGCCGGGTAGCTGACCACCACTCCCCGCAGCTGGCTCAGGGCCTGAACAATGGCCTGGGCATCTAACCCCACCGCCCCAACGGTGAAAGCGGCCTCTGGAGTCAACCCCTGGGGTAGGGTAGCCAGCAGCTCTCGCAGGCTGTCTTGAAAAATCTGTAGCGGCAAGCGATCGTGGTCAGACCACTGCACCTGGGGCTGAGATACCGTGCGATCGCCCATTTCCACAGGAATGCTCAGCTTGAGGTAGGGCTTGAGAGCTTTGAGCAACACGGCCCCCTGGTCGGTGGTATCGCCATCGCTCCAGTTCACCGTCAGGGCAGAAGACCCAATCGACTGCACCTGGTAGCGCCCCGTTTCGTCAGCCGCCACCGAGGCCAGACTCGGCAGTCGAAAGAACTTATCGGCCGTCACACCCGAAATAGCGTTATCGACCCAGTAGAGGGGATAAACCTGCCCACCCCGGCGCTCTAACAGCACCGCCGACAAACCAGTAGCGCCCACATCCAGGCCCAAAAACCAGAGCGGAAGCGGCTTGTCGGGCTCTGGCTCAGGGGTCTCAGGCGGCGGTGGAATAGCCGCAGACAGGTCTTCGGGAACGGCTTCCGTGGGGATAACATTGTCACCCCCGTCGTCTAACGCCTCTATCTCGATCGCATTTGCCCGCTCTTCCAGGACGGGCTCTGGCTCCATCGGGAGAGGTGGGGCAATCGGGTCAAGCAGGGGCGGGGCGATCGCGTCAGGAACGACCACTTCAACGGCCTTGGTAATTTCTTCTAGGAGTTCGACCGGTGACGGCTCTGGCTCAGACTGCTCTAACAGCGGGTCTGGCTCATCAACGTCTAGCTCAAGACTGGGGTTAAGGTTCTCTAGCTCAAACAGGTCTGACTCCAGGGACTCTAGCCCAAGCAGATTTAGGTCAAGCGCCTCGGGTGCTGGAGCCGCTGGTGCCGGGATCAGTGGTTCTGAGATCTCTAGTTCTGCTGTCTCCTCGGGGCGCGATCGCCCCCAGCCAGCGGGTTCATCCAGCGCAAAGGGATCGATGTCGAGGGCATCGAGATCACTCGTTTCCGGGTCGGCAGATTCGGTCTCAAGGGTAAGGAGGTCATCCAGAGAAAGGTCATCTAGCCCAACGGCCTCGGCAGCGGGGGCCTCTAAACCCAGAGGCCCATCGGCCTGGGGGCTGTCCCCCAGTTCAAGGTCTTCCAGCTCAAGCGCTGGTTCTGAGTCCACCCGCTCAAGGTTTACCGATGCAAGATCGGTTGGCTCCAGGGGAGTAGAGGCCGAGGTGAGAGGCTCGGTTGGGGAGATGTCTAGAGGCTGGTCGAAGGACGGCTCTTGGGCGGCTGCGGCCAGCCAGTCCAGATCGTTATCGCCTGAGGCGGCCTCGGCGGTAGCATCTTGCCCAGGGCTAGCCGCCGCATCATCGAAGAAAAGCGACAGGCTATCGTCTAGGGCTTCCGGAGCGTCTGGGGTCTCGGGTTCAAGGCTGAGGTCAAGATCGAGGTTGAGGGGGAGGCGATCGCTGGCTGGGTCTGTCGGGCCAAAATCAAAGGCCGGCTCAGAGGTAATATCGCTCCTGTCGTCTACGTCCAGCCAGGAATCAGGGGCTGTGCCCGACGGCTCGGTAGGGAACAGGGGGTCAGGGGCCGCGATCGCCTCGGGTTCTAAGTCCCCTAGGGTAAGGTCGAGATTAAGCTCAAGACTGGGCTCTGTAGAGAGGGGAGTCAGAGGTTCCCCCAGCAGTGCATCTAGGTTGATGAAATCAATCATCGCCTCCATAGATTCTGCCGCCTCTGCCGCCGCCGCCTGAATGGGGTTGAGGGGCGCAGGTGGCTCTGCCTGAGCCTCTAGGTCAGGGTCTTCCAGCGGTCTGGCCCCAGCCGCATCCAGAATATTGTCTAAGCTAACTTCCCGCTGCCAGTCGGTAGCAGCCTCAGCTGGGGCTGGCGAGGCTGTAGGTCCAGGGCCGTCTGACCACCCCTCGGCCAGGGCTGCCAGATCGTCCAGACTAGTTGCACTGTCCGCTGGCGCTGCCGTCTCAGGCTCGTCTAGGCTCAGGTTTAAGTCGTCGAGGGTAATTGACAGGGGCGGCTCTGGGGCAGGTTCTGGTGACCCGGCGGCCATACCCCAGGTGTCTAGCGTCAGCTCTGGGTTGGTGGCCGCCGACGCGCTATCGCTCCCCAACGAAGGGGCGGCAGGCTCATTCCCCATACCCAGCCTCTCTAACGTCAGGTCGTCTAGCGGTGGGGTAACCGCCGGTTCACGCTCCACGTTCAGGCCCTCTAGGGTCAACTCATTGAGGGGAGCAGGGGCAGCGGGTTCGCGTCCCAAGCCCAAATCATCGAACGTTAGGTCGTCTAAGGGTGGGGTGGCGGCAGGTTCATTGCCCAGCCCTAGGCTGCCTAGGGTCCAGGCATCAGCAGACTCGGCGGACGGAGCATCGGGTTCGCTGCCCAGGCTCTCTAGGGTCCAATCTGCTGGGGCCAGATCTTCTGGGGCCAGATCTTCCAGGGTCAAATCTTCTGGAGTTAGCCCAGGGGGAAGCGGGCCTGCTGAGAACAGGTCGGCTGAGGCGGCGCTCGGCGGCGGGTCGGGCTGGCGAGCTGAGTCTGGCAGGCCGCTGGGGTTAGCCTCGGTGCCCAGATCAAGGTCTAACAGCGTAAACTCGGCAGCGGACGGGGTCACCACTTCAGAACCAGGGGCCGAGCCAAACTGGGCATCGGTAGTGAGGTCGTCTAGGGTTTCACCAGTGGACTCTGGGGCCAGGGGCGTTAGCGGGTCGAGGGTCAACTCTCCCAGCAAATTTTCTAGGGTAAAAGAAGGGCCGGTGGGGCCAGTAGTAGTAGCCGGTGGCGATGGCTCCGATGGCAACGGCTCCGGTGTAGGTTGACTGGGCTGAACCGGATCGACAGATAGCTCGGTGAGATCGCCAAGGGTTAGGCCCGACTCACCGAGGGCTGGCTCTTCTGACCCCAAACTCAAATCAAGGTCTGACAGGATAGAGGCCAACGACGATGACTCAGACGTTGGAACAGATGGCTCAGGCTCGAGCGTACTAAATAAATCCTCAGGGGCAGCGGCCCTGGGCGGTGGGTCACCAAACAGATCAACCCTTGATAGATCAACGCCTGACGTCTCATCGGCAGCTGGTGGGACCGATGCCGGTTCATCCCCTGGTTCACTGAAGAGGTCAATGACCGCGTCGTCAGGGACAGCGGGCTCGGTGCGATCGGAGGCATCAAACAGGTCGAGCGCCGACAGATCAGGGCTAGCGGATTCTGACCCTGGGATTGCGCCACTGCCACTCTGGGGTAGCTCTGGGGCACTGAACAGATCTAGGGCTGATTCATCAACGTCAGTTACGTCAGTGTTCTCGGGCGAAGCGGTAACATCGTCAAACAGATCTAGGGATGACAGTTCTTCAGTTGGCTCTGCTGGGTCGGCAGTCGAGGCGATGTCAAACAGATCTAGCTCCAGGTCGGGGG
>DASQNN010000379.1:0-5620 GCA_035644955.1 Nodosilinea sp.
ATTTAAGCTTTCCTGGTGTCTTTGGCGCTGTGGACCCACCCTGACCCATCCCGAACTCAGGCGTGAAACGCAGCTGCGGCGAAGATAGTGAGGGGGTTGCCCCTTGTCAAAATAGCTCGATGCCAGGTTCCCTTTCAAAACGCCCAGCTACCTTAAAGTAGCTGGGCGTTTTACTTTTTGAAGTATGGGCGTTAGCAACCGATTGCCTCAACTCAGTTGAGGTACTCGGTTTATCGTACTAATCGTTGACCTAGTTTTCACGGATCGTAAGGTTGTAGCTAGTAGGGGTTTGGCTACTGTTACCGATGAAGAATGAGTAGGTGCCTCGGTTTAGCAGACCCGGCGCGCTGATCGATCCGCCACCGCCGGTGTGGCATTCGCTAAAGCCGTTATTACCCTGAATCAGCAGGGTGAGGCCGCTGGTGCCGCTGACGGCGATATCGACTGCGGCAAAGTCTTGGTTAACTTGCAACACTTGAACTACGCCTTCCCCTAAAGCGCCGCAGTTGGAAGGACGACTGGGGTTAACCGAGCCGCTGGCTTGTACCGTTTGGCTAAGGGGCGTTTGAGCGATGGGCTGAGCCGAGGCCACGCCGGTGCCAAGCGCCAAGGTAAATGCAGTGGCAGGCAGAATGAAAGATTTTAGGAGAGATTTCATGGCGTGTCCTCCTCGTTAAGGAGCGTTTTTGTATATCCCTATGCTATCTAGAGGAACAAGTAGATGTGACAGTAAATGTGCCAGATTTCAATGTGCCTGTATTTTGTCTGACTTGCTGAAGTGCTGAGGGGAATTGGAGGTCAAAACCCGCCAGAATGAGAGGCTTTAGCTATCATGTAGGGCAATTATGCTGGAAAACTGAACCCAGCTGGCTTGGCGGCGATCGCTGGTTAGCTTCAGTAGTTTTTCTAGAGTCTGAGTTATTTCGGGTTCGCCATGGCACAAACCTCTCATTCTCAGCCGATTTCAGCTCAGGCGTCTGAGAGAGGGCCGAGGCGACTATTGGTAGCCCATGAGTTGGATTTGAGGCGTCTAGCCGCTTGGGGTTTAGAGTTGGGCTTGCTGGTGGGTAGCGTAGCGTTGCCCTGGAGTATGGGAGAGGCGGTACGGCGGTACGCGCCTGGAGACGTGGTGCCGCTAAACCCTGGGGTAGTAGTGGTTCAGAGCGCGATCGCTCGGCCGCTGGGATTGCCTCGCCAGCGGCTTGTAACGGAGGTGCCGCCCCTAACCAATATTTTATGGTTTGGTGCTCTGGTGCTGCCGGTGGCCGTGGCGGGTAGCCAAATTTATGGTTTGGCTACGCGGGGTAAAACTTGGCCTAAGGCATTGCTGGATCTACAGGTAGTAGCCCTTGATCGCCCCGTGCCTGGGACTCGCGCCGCTCTGGTGCGAGAAACAGGCCGATGGGGTGTACCCCTGGCTGGGGCCTATGGAATTTGGTTGGTCAGCGGGGTCTTCCCTAGCCTGCCGTGGTTGGCTGGGCTGGCTTTGGTGGGTGGGGTGGGGGCGGCTGTCTGGGGGCAAAATTGCCCTTCCCGCCGAACTTGGTATGACCGCCTGGCGGGAACTAAGGTAATTTCGCTGCGAGGGGGTTTGTTACCCATTCGGTACAGCTCTGACGTAGACGATGGCTTAGGCAATGCCCCCAAACCCTCATTTTTAACGGCGGTACCCCTGGTGGGGCTAACAACAGAAGAATACGGTGGCCTTACGGCCATTGTGCTTTCTCCTGAAGACTCGGCCCAGGTGTTAGGGCCGAAGGGCTGGCGGCAGCATCTGCCTGTGGTTGCGGGTGTCTTGGCGGGGGTAACGGTTTTAGCTGGTTTGGGGGGGCTGTGGTTAGATCGGCGGCTGCCGGCGGCTGGGGGTGACCAGGACGCGCTGTTTTTGGCTCTGGTGGAAAACCTCAGCCGAAATGCTAGGTCCTTTAGCGATCGCCAGGCTGCTGCTCTGGCTTTAGCTAGCACCCAGGACCCCCGCGCTGTACCGCTACTGGTGGATATGCTTGGCCAAACGGGCAACCCTAACCTGCTAGATACGCTGCAGCAGGCGCTAGTGACCCTTGGCCCTGCGGCTATTCCCCATCTACAGCGACTAAATTTGGCGCTGGCCAACGATCTGCTAGCCTTGCCGCCGGAGCAACAGCTACTGTCTCAGCAGAGGCAGCGCACGGTGAAGCGCACCCTGGCTAAGATTTTAGTGCTCCATAACGGCAACCTCAACCAGGTTGACCTCAGTGGTACCAATTTGGGCTATGTGATTGAAAGCCCCGACGCGTTTACCCTAGTGCTAGAGCAGCAGCGTTTGGCCGGTATTATCTGGCGCAATGCGGTGCTATCAGGGGCACGGTTCCGCAAGGCCAAGTTTTTTGACCCCGGCGCGGATGGTCGCAGGGACACGTTTGACGACTGGATTACCGATTTCAGCGGCTCGGACCTGACTGAAGCTAGTCTGGTGGCGGCTCATCTACGCCACACGGTGTTTCGCAACACTAGTCTGCTGCGGGCCAATTTAAGTAATGCCCTAGCTCCTTACGCCGATTTCTCGGGAGCTAATGCCAGCAGCGCCTGGTTTATTGCTGCCGATGTCAGCCACGGTAAGTTTAATGGCACTAGCCTAGTAGGGGCCGATTTCACCGATGCTAACTTGACCCAGGCCAGCCTGGTCGAGGCCCGTCTGCGACAGGCCCATCTGGCGGGAACGCAGTTGGTCTCAGCCGATCTAACTCGGGCTGATTTGACTGAGGCAACCTTGAGCGAGGCTGACCTGACGGCTGCTAACCTAAGGGAGGCCAACCTGAGCCATAGCCGGCTGCGGGGGGCCGATCTGAGCCAGGCCAACCTGGAGGGAGCCAGTTTGGAAGGGTCCAATTTGGAAGGGATCGTGCTGACTGGGGCTAATCTGGCGGGCGTGAATTTTGCCGGAGCGCAGTTTTTTACTCCAGAGCAATCGCTTGGGGAGGGTTTTGTAACCACGCTCGCTGAACCCGACACTGGCAGCGCGCTGACCGGGGTAGACTTTTCTAAATCGCTTAACCTCCAAGCGGATCAGCTGGAGTACCTGTGCCGTCAGGGGGGAATTCACCCGGCCTGCCGAACTGGTTTTTAGGGTGAGCTGATGGAGGGCCGCCGGTTAGGCAGCAGGATTTCGCTCTCGAGGTTTAGAATCTCAGACAGTATTTCAAGGGTTTGACCCATGCAGCGCACCCGTTTGAGTACCTTGATAGACGATTTGGGCGACCAGCTGAGCCTGTGGTTGGTTAACCCGTGGCGGCGAGTGTCTTTGGTACTCCTTAGTTTGCTGCTGGGCTACTTTTTTGCGGTATCGCTGGCGGCGATCGCGGGGCAGTCTGCCGTTCAAGATACGGTGGCATCCGCGTTTATAGCCATTGGGGTGGAGCTGGTGAGCTGGCTGGTGTACAGTCGCCGCTGGCGCGATCCAGAGCTGCTAAGAAAGGTACCCAAGCCCCTCTGGATCGACTGCATCAACAGCGCAAAAATTGGGGCGATCTATGCCTTCTGCGTTGAGGCCTTTAAGCTGGGCAGCTAGGACGGGCCTCTATCGATGGGGCTTTAGCTATCGAGAAGCGCTTTACTAAAGGGGTGGCCAAGGCGGTAATGGCCGTCCAGTTGCGATCGGCTACCAGCGCCGGGGGAAATAGCCCAGTGGAAAGCCCGACCGCGATCGCCCCCGCCTGCACCATGGTGGCTGCATTCTCTACCGTTACCCCACCGGTGGGCACGAGGGGAATGTGAGCCAGCGGTCCCTGTAAACTGCGGATATAGCTGGCCCCACCCAGGGCGCTAACGGGGAAGACTTTGACGGCTGTAGCGCCGGCCTGCCAGGCGGCAACAATTTCGTTGGGGGTTAGGGCACCGGGCACGATGGGAATTTGGAGGCACTGGGCCAGATCGATCAGCGCTGGGTCGGTGTGGGGGCAAAAGCAGAACTGCGCCCCGGCACCCGCGGCATGCTTTAAATCGGTCACCGATAGGGCGGTGCCGATGCCAATGTGGCAGTGGGGCAGCAGCTGCCTCAGCCGGTCTACTAGGTACTCTGGATGGGCGCTATCCCAGGTGATTTCGATTAATCGGATGCCACCAGCTTCGGCGGCTTGGGCTAGGTGCAGGCTTAGGTCTACTTCAGACGTGCGGATAACCGCGATCGCTCGGTGCTGACGCAGCAGGGCCAAAAAGGTGTCTCGTTCCATTGGCCCATCCTAATCGTCGGGGGCTATGGATTGGGTCACCGCCGCAACTTTTGTAACCTGCCCTAGGCCTGCCCTCGCTGGCGTTTAACCACCGCTGAGTAGGCAAAGAAGGCAATCAAAATAATAGAGGCCGAAAAAAGCGTGGTCAGTGTGCCCAGAGCGTAGAGAGCGGGGGAGGTAACGTTGGTCGTCATGCCAAAGATTTCAAGCGGCAGGGTGTTCTTTTGGCCCGACACCAGTGATGTGCGGGTGAATTCGTCGTAGGAGAGAGTAAAGGTGAGCAGACCCACCCCCAAAAGGCTGGGGGCAATTAGCGGCATTACTATCTCCCAGAATGTTTTGGAGTCGGTAGCCCCCAGGTCGCGGGCGGCCTCTTCGTAGGAGGGGTTAAAGCGGTTAAAAATACCCAGCATGATCAAAAAGGCGATCGGCAGCGTCCAGGTCAGGTGAGCCCCCAGACCGGAGGTAAACCAGTTGGTGGGCCAACCCATGACCTGAAACACGACGCCAATGCCCAGTGACACCAGAATGCTCGGCACAATTAGGCTGGCAATGGTCATGTAAAAGATGACCGTAGAGCCCCTGAACCGCTGGCGAAAGCCCATACTGGCCAGCACCGAGGCAGCAATGGTGATGGTCATGACCACAGCGCCCAGCAGGAGCGATCGCAAAAACGGCTCCACAAAATTGCCCACCCGCTGCTCTTGAAATACCTGCCCCAGCCAGTAGAAACTAAAGCCTCGCATAGGGAACGTTAGCGCCCCGTTTGGTCCCTGCAGCGACAGCATAAAAATGGTGATCATTGGGCCGTAGAGAAACAGCACGAATAGGCAGAAGAAGGCCAGCAATAAATAGAAGGAAAGAGACCGTTTTTGCATGGGTGGTTTTTGATAGGTGGAGTGGTGGGCAGTGCCCACCCTACGGTTCGCTAAATTCCCGCCTGGAAGAGATAGGGGTGGGTTAGCCCAAAGCCTTGCAGACCATCCCAGGAGGGGATAAGAGTTTACAGCTCCTTGCGAATATCTAGCACGCGCAAAATGGAGACAATAATCAGCATCGTCACCGCCAGTAGCACCATCGCATTGGCCGCAGCTAGGGGATACTGCAAACTGCCAATCTGGGTTTGAATCAGCTTGCCTACCGAAGCAGCTTGACCGCCTCCCATAAGCCGCACCGTCACAAACTCGCCCATGATTAGGGTGACAATAAAAATTGAGCCGATCGCAATGCCGGGAGCCGACAGCGGCAAAATTACTTCCTTAAAGACTTGCACGCCAGAGGCACCCAAGTCTTCGGCGGCGGTGATCAGAGAGCGATCAATCCGCATCAGGCTGTTGAAAATTGGCGCAATCATAAAAATGATGTAGAGGTGCACCATGCCCAGCACCACCGCAAAATCGGAGTAGAGTAAC
>DASQNN010000380.1:0-13652 GCA_035644955.1 Nodosilinea sp.
CCTATTTGCTCAGCGCGCTAGATTAACGCTCACCTTTTCTCGTATTTAGGCTGATAGAATTACTTGCAAAATCCACTGGGTTCAATACGCAAATCATCTCAGTTATTGCTCTATAAATCAATCGCATCTATGCATAGGCGGGGAATTTTAGGAATTTCTTTATGCGGATTAAGCTAAGGCTAGTTTGCTCCAGATTTTCCGGTTGAGCTATTGGGAAAGTAGAGCATCGACCTCCAGTAAAAATAGTGGTGGCTCGGCTCCGTTTAGGGTGACCAGAGTGTTGATGCCCTGGAGCCGGTTCACGATCAAGTAGGTGGCGGGTACCGGGCTAAAGGCAGACTGCTGCGCCCGCTTGAGGCTGGGAACACCGTCTACCCGCAGCCCCAGCAGCCCAAAGCGCGGCGAGTCAACCACCAAAATTGATTGGACGGCGGTGGTTGGCATATCTGGGCCCGAATGGCTTGGGTCTGGATGGCGTAGGTCTAGATGGTTTGGGCCTAAAGCACTGCCGCTCGAAGCGCTTGAGCCGGGCAGCAGGGGTGCCGCTTGATACACGCGATCGGCCACATCCAGAATGGGAACATTCTCCTGCTGGAGCTGGGTCAGCCCCAGACTGAGGGCCGGGTCTTCGGTCATAACGGCCGTGACTCGACGGGCCATAGCCAGGGGCAGGCAAAACCAGTTGTGGCGCAGCTGAAAGGCGATCAGCCGCAGGCTGGGCTCTCGGGCTGGGCGGCGGCGGTAGCGGGCGAGGGCAGTGTAGGTCAACGGGGCCTCCTAGGACACCAGAGCGGGCTGAATCAGATCTTCGAGGGTCTTGAGCAGGGTTTGCTCGTTGTAGGGCTTGGTAAAGTAGGCGGCAGCCCCCAGGCTCATGGCCAGCTGGCGGTGTTTTTTGCTGCTGCGGGAGGTCAGCATGGCCACGGGCAGATGTTCGTGGCCGGTTTCGGCTTTGAGGCGGGCCAAAAAGCCGTAGCCGTCAAGCCGGGGCATTTCCACATCGCAGATGACGGCTTCGACGGCAAGGCCGGCGGTGATTTTGTCGAGGGCATCTTGGCCGTCTTTGGCCTGGGCCACCTGGTAGCCAGCTTTTTCGAGGGTGAGGGCCAGCAGCCGCCGCACGTTGATCGAGTCATCGACCAGCAGCACGGTGGGCTTGCGGGAGGCGGTGTTGGCCTCGTAGCGGGAACTGCTGATAAAGGCGGGCAGGGGCGTTTCGTCGAGGGTGTTGGCACCCGAGGCTTCGCAGCTGGCGATCCAGTAGAGGAGTTCGGCGGTGTTGACCAGGGGCACCACCTGGCCGTCGCCCATGATGGTGCAGCTGTTGAACCCCTTGGGCATGGGCAGGTTGCCGATGACTCGGCGCAGGGCGACTTCTTGCTCACCCCACGAGCGCTCCACCTGAATGCCCACCAGGCGCTGATTGGCCTGCACCAGCAGCACTGTGGGTTCAGAAATGGCGGGGGCGGTTTCGGGGCTTTCGATCACCATTGGGCAGTTGAAGTGGAGCCAGTCGGCCAGGCGCACCAGCTGCACCAGCTGACCGTTCCAATCAAAGCTCTCTCGGCCAGCGGTGGAGAGAATGCAGTCGGTGGGCAGAGCAAAGATTTCTTCGATCGCATCGACCGGAAAGGCCATGCGCATGCCCCGGCTCTCGGCAATCAGCACTCGCGTCACCGACAGGGTAAAGGGAATGGACAGGGTAAAGGTGGTGCCCTCGCCGGGCTGGGTATCGACCTGAATGTCGCCGCGAATGTCTTTGAGCTTGCTGCGCACCACGTCCATGCCGATGCCGCGCCCGGAGAGGTCGGTGACTTCGCTGGCGGTGCTAAAGCCCGGCTCAAAGATCAGCGACAGCAGCTCCTGGTTGCTGGCGGCGGCCAGTAACCCTTCGTCGAGGCCCATGCGGCGGGCGCGATCGCGAATCTTCTCCACCGCGATGCCGCCGCCGTCGTCGCGGATGGTGATGATGGTGCGGCTGTTGTGCTGCTGGGCGGAAATTGTGATCGTGCCCGTGGCGGGCTTGCCGCGCTGCTGGCGGGTGGCGGCGTCTTCAATGCCGTGGTCGAAGCAGTTGCGGATGATGTGCATTAGCGGCTCTTGCAGGGCCTCTAGCACGTTGCGATCGACCAGGGTGCGATCGCCCTTGAGCTTCAGCTCCACCGGCTTGTCGTACTGTAGCGACATCTGCCGCAGCGAGCGGGGGTAGCGCTCAAAAATATCCGCCAGGGGCCGCATGCGCAGCTGGGTGATGTTCTTTTGCAGCTGGCGAGAGGTTTTGCGCAGGGTGCGAGTGGTCTGTTCGGTGCCATCGAGGGATAGCTCAATGTCGGCCCCCACCTCTTGCAGCTGAATAATGGTCTCGATAATCTCGCGAAAGGGCAGGTGCAGGTCGCGGTAGTGGTCGAGTTCGAGCACGTCAAACTGCTGGCGCAGGGCGCTGTCGACCGAGGAGGATCTGGCCGCAGCGTTTTGCAGGGCGGCGGCGGCGGGCAGCAGGGGCTCCTGGGTGGCGACGCGATCGTAGGCGGCGCGCAGGTCGCTGTTGGCCTGGTCAAGGGTGCGCATGCGGGTTTGCAGGTTGCCCACCAGGCCCCGCAGGCGGCTGACCTCTAGCTCTAACCGGTGGCGCTCGATGGTGAGCTCGCCAAACAGGTCGCTGAGCTGGTTGATCTGCTTGACCGGCACCCGCACGGTGCTGTCGCCAGCGGCCTCATCGTTGTCTAGGGTGGCGTCTGGGGCAGGGGCAGCCGTCTGGCCGTTAGACGACCAGGCTGTGGCCTGGGCCGCCGCCTGGGATTCACCCCAGTTGGCTGCGGCCTCGTTGGGGGTCTTGGCCCAGGCGGCCCAGGTGGCCTCATCGTCGAGGGCCTGCTCAACGGCGGCCTCCATGGCCTCGTCGTCGAGCAGGTAGTCGGGCTGCAGGGTCAGCTCCTCTGTCATGGGCCACAGGGGCGCGGTAATCTCGCCGTCTTGCAGGGTGGGCATGGCGTCATCAGCCACGTTATCAGCCACGTCGATAATCGGGGCGATCGCAACGGGGGCCACTGCCTCGACGCTGGCGGTCATCTGGGTGGGAATGTTGGCCATCTGGCCGGTAAGCACCAGCGCCTGGGCCTGTCGCCACACCGCCAGCGCCTCCTGCACGATGGGCATCAGCGCCTCGTCTGAGGCGGTGGTCACCTGGTCAGCCACCGACTGGCACAGGTTGACAAAGCCCGGCAGCTGAAGCATTTCCCCCAGGCCGCCCAGCTCCTGGGCCAAAATTTGGGCCTCCTCGCGCAGGCAGGGCGACGGCTCGGCCAGCACCCCCTCCAGCCGATTGAGACAGCCCTCCACCTCGCTCTGAAACAGCAGCGGCACAATGTCCTGGCCATCCTCGGGGGAGAGCATGGAGTAGGCGTCTTCATCGACCGGGTCGCCCAGGCGATCGTGGAGCTGCTCAAAGATGGGGCTGGCGTGCTGGGCCAGCCAGTCGTCGCCGACGGGAGGCTGGTGCGGGTTGCCCTGGCTGAGGCACTGGCGCTGGCCCACCATGGCCTGGCCCAGGCAGTCGACCGCCGCCAGCAGCAACTGTTCTAGGCTGGCATCGACCTCGACTTTGCCCCGCTGCACTTTGAGCACCTTGAGGCTGTCTTCGAGGCGGTGGGCAAAGTCGCTGAGCAGCTGAAACCCCATCAGCGCCGCCCCTCCCTTAATGGAGTGGGCCGCCCGCAGGGCTTCGTTGATGGTGCTGGCCTCAAAGGCCTGGGGGAGACCCATCAGGTGGGTGCCCAGGGTCTCGAGGTATTCTTGCGCTTCGTCGAGAAACTGAAGCCGAATTTCAAGTTCCTTTGCGTCGGACATGGTTGGGAGAAGGGGTTGTGGGGATGGGGACGATGAGGGAGTAGGGGAGTGGGGGAGTGGGGGAGTGGGGGATCAAAACCCCATCACCCCATCACCCCATCACTCTTCGCCGGTCTTAAAGGTGCCGACGGTGTCCTGGAGCGATCGCGCCACGTCCACCGTTTCTCGCAGGGAGGAGGAGATCTCCAGGGAGGACTGGGAGGTGCGGGTGGATTCGGCGGCGATCGCCTGCATGAGCTGGGTAACGCTCTCAGAGATTTCCACCTGGGAGACGGTGGCCTCAGAAATCGAGCGCACCAGGGTGTCAATCTGCTGGGAAACGTCCAGAATGCGGCCCAGGCTGAGCTTGGCGTCTTCGACCAGGCGCGTCCCGACGACCACCTCGGTGGTGCTTTGGTCCATAGCGTCGACCACCTCGGCGGTTTCGCGCTGAATGGTTTCGACGATGCGCTCAATCTCCTTGGTGGCTTCGGCGGAACGGGCGGCCAGTTCGCCCACCTCCTCGGCCACCACCGCAAAGCCCTGGCCCTCTTCGCCAGCGCGGGCAGCCTCGATGCCGGCGTTGATGGCCAGCAGGTTGGTCTGCATGGCGATCTGGTTGATCAGCGACACCGCCTTAGAAATCTGCTGGGACGACTCGCCCAGGCGCTTCACTTTTTTGGAGGTTTCGCCGATGATTTCCCGCAGGGTGAGAATGTTTTGCACGGTCAAATCCATCGCCTGGCCGCCGGTCTCGGCGGTGGTAGAGGCGCTGTTGGCGACCACGGCGGCCTGCTGGGCGCTGCGGGCCACCTGCTGAATCGAGGCGGTCATGGCCTCGACCGAGGCCAGGGTTTGGGTAACCTCGTCGGCCTGGCGCAGCGCGTCGGTGGCCAGGGCTTGAATAGCCCCCTCGTTTTCGCCCAGGGAGGCGTTGACCTGCTCGGCGGAGGTTTTCACCTTGGTGACAATCTGCCGCAGGCTTTCCACAATGGAGTTGAAGAAGTCGGCGACGGTGCCAATTTCCCCAGCCGTGACGTCGGCGCGCACGGTGAGGTCGCCGCGGGAGGCTCCTTCGACCTCGCTGAGCAGCTCAATTAGCTGCATTTGCAGGGCCTCTTGCTTTTGGCGGCGCTCCTCTGAGAGGGCTTCGGCCTCGGCAAACAGACGTGATTGCTCAATGGCAAAGCCAAGCTGGATGGCTATCTGACGCAGAACATTGATATCCAATGCCTCCCATTCCCGAGGGCCAGAGCACTGGTGGGCAATGAGTAACCCAATGAGCTTGTTGTCAACCACAATTGGGCCAACGAGATTAGCTCTAACCTTGAAGGGTTCTAACTGTTTTAAGTAGCAGTCCGTCAGCCCGGCTTGATAAATATCTGTCGTGGCCTGGATCCGACCTTGACGATATTTTTCGATGTAGCTTTCCGCAAAACAGGGGTCGTCAATCTCGGCACCTAGGGCGGCAGGCCAGCCCGGCTCGACCGATTCGATAGCAATTTTGCCCTGCCAGTTTTCATCGAACAGATAGACGATTGCTCGATCTGCCTTGAGCGCTGCGCGAGTACCCACCACAGCCGCCCGATAGATCCGATCTTCTTCCAGGCTTTCTCTCATTTTGGAGATGATGGCGTTGATCTGTTGCTCTTTAGCGGTGCTAATCTCTAGCTGCTCAACCAGGTTTGCCTGACTGAGGGTGTACCCCATTTGGATGGCAATCTGCTGCATCAGCTCAATCTCGGATGGCTGCCACTGGCGTGGGCCAGAACACTGGTGTAAGCAGAGCAGCCCCATTAGCCGGTCTCCCGCGATAATGGGCGCGACCATATTGGCATGCACTTGCAATCGCTCCAGGATCTCGCAGTGGCAGTGGGTTAGCCCCTCTTGGTCGCGGTTTTCGATATAGGCAACTTTTCCAGAGTAAAAGTGCTCAACAGCCTCTGGCGTTAGGGGATCTTCAACGGTTTGTCCGATGGTGCTTTTCCAGCCCTGTTGAACCGATTCGGCGGTAATAATGCCACTCTTTAGATCAGGGTTAAAGCGGTAAACCACAGCCCGTTCGGCGTTAAAGATCCGACGCAAATTTTCAACGGAGGTATTAAAAATGTCATCTACTTTTAGGGTTCGCCGCATCTGACGAGTGAGTTCTGCCAGTTGTTGGGCCTGCTCGGTTCCCAGCCGTTCCTGCTCGGAGCGTTTTTGCCAGTCGGCCTCTGACCGGACTACGGTTTCGGCCAGCTGGTTAAAGGACTGGGCCACCTGGCCCACCTCGTCGGTGGCAAAGACCTCGGCGCGGGCCTGGCGATCGCCCATGCTAAAGCGCCAGGCGGCCTGCTGCAGATTTTTCATCGGGCGCAGAATAGAGCGGCCCAGCAGGGCGGCAATGCCCACGTTGGCGCCGAGGGCGAGCACGGCCACCAGCATTTGCAGCCGCAGGCTGTTGCCAATCAGCGCGTTGAGGGTCGCTTCGGAGGTGCCTCGCACCATCACCGCCACCGGCTCGCCGTCAAAGCCTTCGATGGCGCGGGCGGCCAGGGTATAGGTGGTGCCATCAATGCGATCGCGGCGGGTGATCTCCTGGCCGGGGCGGGCGGCGGCCTGCTCGATCAGGGCGGGCGAATCGAGGGGCACGTTGAGGTTGGCCTGGTCTAGCTCGGCATTGGTGCCGGCGTAGAGCGCGGTCGTTAGCTCAAAGGCGCCGTCGTTGCCCCGCTGGTAGATAGCGCTGTAGCCGTTGCCAAAGGGCTCGATCGCCCCCTTGGGAATGGCATCTTTGCCGTTGACAATGTCGCCCGACACCAGCGCTCCCACCACCTGCCCCGAGGCCGGGTCGCTGACGGGGGTAATGGTATAGCGAATCAGCGCGTCCTGGTCGGCATAGCCCGGGGGCAGGGGCGGGGCTTCGTTGCGCAGCTCATCCCAGCTGACAATGGCGCTGGTTTTGATCTGGCGAGGGTTTTGCAGCACCGTGCCCACCAGGCCGTTGGGGTCAAACTGCTGGCCCCGGCGATCGCGGTTGGCGTTGGCAATAATTCTGCGGTCGTTGCCCACCAGGGTGGCGTACTCAATGTTGCGGGCGGTGATTTCGTTTTCGAGAATTTGCTGCACCGAGGCGATCGCACTAGGGGGCACCGCTTCGCCGCGGGCGTAGGCCGCCGCCGCATCGACAATGGCGCGGTTGTCAGACTGACCGCGAAAGCCCAACCCCATCTGGTCAATTTTGAGGTTGTACTCAATGTCGGTGACTGCCAACTCGGCCTTGGCCTGGTTGAGCAGCTGACTGCGACCGCCCGCAACAATCAACAGCGACCCCACCCCCACCAGGCCCAGTACCGAAATCATCTCGGAGGTGAACAGGCCCGCCATCTGCTTTTGGCGCACGCTCAGGTTGCTAAACCGCTGCACCCAGCCGGACTGCGATCGCTGGGTAATCTTGACCGTGCTTTTGCCGTCATGGCCATAGGGGACGCCGCGATATTTCAGCTCTTTGACGTTGCTTTCTGGGGGCAGCAAGCCATTGGTCACACCGTTTTGCTGCGGGTCAGGGGCGTCAGCGGCTTCGGTGGGGGTGTAGGGTCGAAAGTCTGTGGTCATGGGTCAACTACCTAGATGAATAAAGCTGAACTAGCGGGAGCAATGGCCAGGGCAGGCGGGGTCTGATCCGGAATCCGCATTGAGAAACCCTGAGTCAAAACAGGGATCTCCTAGGGGCGTTGCAGTGCAATGCCCCTACAAACCGGGTGTAACCAAATAGGATTTGGTCTTACTGGGTCGACCGTCGGGGTCAGATATCCAGATATGAGACAAAACAAACAGAGAGAATGCTGGGGAAACCGCTGATGGTAGGGAGGGTGCGGGCTGGGTGCGATCGCAATACTGGGGCTTAAAGCGCCTGCAGGGCGGGGGCGCGCAGCAGGGCTTCGCCATCTAGCCCGAGCAGCACTTCCCCCTCTTGCAGCACGCAGCCCCGCAAAAAGGGCACCAGCCCGGGGGGCACGTGGGTGGGGGGCGGCTGCATCTGCTGAGGCGGCAGACTGAGAATGCCTTCGATGTGGCTGACCCGCAGCCCCAAGGTCACAGCCCCCACCTGGAGCAGCAGCAGGTTGTACTGCTGGGAGTTGGGATAGGCCGTGGGCAGCCCCAGCAGCAGGGCCAGGTCGACCACCCACAGCACTCGGCTGCGGCGGTTGATCAGCCCCAGCAGGGCCGGGGGCATGTTGGGCATGGGGGTAATGCTGGCCGCCGCCGTGGCGATCGCCTCCTGCACCTGGCGGGTGGGCAGCAGGGCGGGCTGGCGCCCCAGGCTAAAGTGCAGGTAGCTGTCGGTCAGCGGGGCCAGGGACTGGGTGGCGAGGGCCGACCCGGCGTTGGGCACCAGCGACAAATTGCTCATCGGTTGACCCTCAGTACCGCCATCACGGCCTGAACCAGCTGGTCGCGGGTGTAGGGCTTGGTCAGATAGGCGTCGGCTCCCTGGCGCAGCCCCCACAGCCGGTCAATATCTTGATTTTTAGAGGTGCACAGCACGATGGGCACGTGGGCGGTGGCGGGCTGTTTTTTGAGGCTGCGGCACAGCTCAAACCCGCTCATGCCCGGCATGACCACATCGGTGACAATGACATCGGGGGGGTGCTGGGCGGCCTTGTCGAGGGCCTCCTGGGCCGTTATGGCACAGATTACTGTGCAGCCGCTATCGCGCAGATAGTGCACCATCAGCTCCATTTCGGAGGGGGTGTCTTCGACCACCAAAACGGTGCCGGCTAAAGTTGTTTGCATCATAAATTCACCTAAAGAGTGGGTAGGCGGCGGCGGCAGTGGATAACGCGATTGGGACTTGACCGGGAGCGACTACCCGTTCGAGATCTGCCGCAAGGGCCAAAACATTGGGGCAAAACATTGGGGCAAAACCGGGTGCTAGGGCCAATAGGGCCTCCTGGGCCTGGGGGTGAGGCAGCAGGAGGGGGGCTAAACAAACTGGCCTTGGCATTTTGTTGGAAAGAGAATCTGTTTGAAAGGGAAGAAAACCAGGCTAGTTCAAATATTTAAAAATAAATTTGAGCAGGTCAGACTGATTAAACGGCTTGGTTAAATAACCCGATGCCCGCACCAGTTTTGCTTTGGCGCGATCGATAAACCCGGTATTGCTGGTCACCATAATAATGGGAGTATTTTTAAAGTCTGGGTGACGCCGCAGCAGTGAGCAAAGCTCATAGCCATCCAGACTGGGCATGGTGACATCGAGCAAGATTAAATCGGGCTTGTTTCGAATCACCTGCATCAGCGCCTTGACCGGATCGTCGATCATAATGACCGAGAAGATCTTGTCGTCTAAAAAGCTGTTAATCGCCTGAAGCACCGTGGGGCTGTCATCGATGCAGGCAATGGTGTAGTGGGCTTTAGCGCCCATTTTGGCCGCACCAGAGCCAGTTGCACCAATGCCTGCGGCGGGGGCAGCGGGGGTGGCTGCGCCGACGGGGGCGGTGTTCAACGTTGCTGTTCCCAGTTTTTGGTAGCCGCCGTTGAGTTGGCTAACGTTACCCCGGCGCTGCTTGAGGCGGGCGTAGCATTCTTCTACCGTGGTGCGCAGGTTGAGTTGGCAGTAGCGGGGGGCACTGCCCAGGCTGTTGCCCTCCACCATTTCATAGCTACCCTGGCGCACCTCTAAAAAGGCTTCGAGCACTTCCTTCGAGAGGCTTTCAATCAGGGTTGAGGCCTGGTTGTGGTGCAGGTGCTGCTGCTCGACCAGCCAGCAGATGGCCTGATAGTCGGCCAGGCTGGTGGCGGCGGTCGCCTGTTGCTCAAACAGAAGTCTGACCTGCACGCGAACCGCGCTAACGAGGGAAGGTACCTGCATGCTCAGCCGTCGCAGGTGGCTATCCAATCGCTCAAAGGCTCGGTCGGTGGTGGAAACGTAGTTGATTTGGCCCTGGTCTAAACACAACAGCCAGGTGTTGGTCGGCGTGATGACTTGGAGACAGCCGGTCACCTGCCGACTACTGACCTGGGCTAGCAGGCTCAGGGGATGCAGTGGTGTAGAAGACGGGGATGCCATGGGAACGGTGTTCAAGAGCGATGGTTGCATAGCGGTTCACTACAGAAACAAGGAAATGCACGGTAGATGGACGTTGACCCTCGGGGCGCTGCCGCTACCCCGAGGGGCAGCCGCTCCACCACAGCAGGCTGGACAAAACTGGGACAGCGACGAGGGTGCTGCCAAAAGACGTGGGGTTTCTCTAACTCAGTCAGGGACCGGAGCCAGCTAGTCACGGCTAGGGGCGATCGCCTCAGGAGCAAAACGAACCCTTGACCAATGGCACAAGTCGGTTCGCAAACGATGGCTGAGGGCAACTTGATCAACGCTTGAGCAAATGATCAAAGCCCTAGGGTTTGACCCTGGCTAAACCATTCTCCAAAAGCTGCAATTCTTAAACCGAAGTTTTTGCAGCAAAGCCTGAAGCGGTAGATGCGGTAGTGAGAATGGGGAGACGTTTGCGGCTCTCACCGGTTCTGGAGACTCAGTAGGGAACCAAGTACTTGGGAGAAACCCACAGTTAAGCTAGGGAATAAGCTAGGGAAACAAAAGCTATTTGAAAAGTGAACGATAATCAGGAATGAAGCGCTAAACCGTTGCCTTTGTAATTTTATAATAACAGCTTGAGTAAGCTTAAATATAAAAAATAAGTGAACGATGGAAAGTAATATTGGTTCACCATAAAGCAGGAGTGAAGGTTTGATTCGGCATGCTTGAGCGCGATCGCGCTCAAAAAAACAGCAAATTTTGTGCTGCTGAAACACCTGGTTTCAAACTTCCTGTCTTGCTCAATTAGGGGTGGCTAAGGAAGCGTCAGGGATAAAAAACACGAGGAAAAATCTAACTAAAAAGCTCAGGGGAGAGGCGAACTGAAAGATGCTGTAGGTGGTGCCATCGCGCCCTCTGACCGGTCGGTGGGTGGGCCTGTGGTGGAATGCGTTGCTCGACCACCCCCAGGGGTGGCCGGGCAGAGGGGCTAAGCCAGCGATCGCAACAATGTTTGAATTTTGCGTCGCTGCTGAGTAGCCAGCGTGGCCGGAAAGCTCAGCTCCAGCACCAGGCGGGGCTCGGTGCGATTGAGCGTGGGTAACTCCAAAGCCTGGTTGACCTGGGCCACCAGGCTTTGGGCCGAAGGCAGCTCAGGGCCAGCCGGAAACAGCAGCCCCACGGTTGGCAGGGTTTCGAGCAGGGTAGCGCGATCGAGTTCTGAGACGTTTTGCACCTCCAGGCGCAGGTCTTGGCTGCCCATTTCGACCACGCGGGCCGGGTAGCTGTCGCCGTGCCAGCCCTCCCAGGCCAGCTCGACGGGGGCCTGCACCTGCTTGCGCATTTTTTGGCCGGTGGCCGGTTGCAAATCGGTGAACACCCGCCACAGGGTGGTGGCGATAAATTGAAGCGATCGCAGCGGCTTATCCACCTGCTGGCGCGTCTGCGAATACCATTCTTTGACGTCAGAAAACAGCACCAGGGTGAGATCGTCGGCCTGGCTGGGGCTGAGATTGACAAAGTCCATCGCCAACTCCGTTTCCAGGCGGCTGGTGGCCGTAGCCCGCACAATTTGGGCTTCGAGCAGGGCGCGGCCATCGTAGTCGCCCACCAGCTCGACCCACACCTGGTCGGCCACGTTGGGCCATTCGTCGAGGATGATCTGAACCCCGCTCTCGCTCACGTCAATGGTTTTGCCCGTCCAGCTCTGGCCGTTGCTGTGAATGATGGCGGTGAGCTGCCGGGGCAGGCGGTGGGCGCGGCGCAGCTGGGGTTGTTCCAGCGCCACCAGGCAGGCGGCCAGCACCAGCACCAGGTTAAAGCCGCACCACAGGGCGTTGATCAGCACCGCCTGGGTGTCTTCGGGACTGAGCAGCAGCCAAAAGGGCACCGCCACCAGCGAAGCCGCTGTCAGCAAGCCCAAAATTAGCAAATACCGCACGCTGTTGGCGTCGAAGGTGCGCTGGTTGACCACCAGCCCCTTAGCCGTCACGTTGAAACTGCCCAGCTTGGGGTTGACCAGGGCCAGCAGCGTCACAATGCCCGCCTGAAATGACATCGCAAACTCGTAGATCTCGTTCCAAAATGAGAACCGCACCCGCTTGTAGGGAATGTGGTTGGTCTGCATCGACAGCACAATGTGGGGCAGCGCGTAGAACAGGGTTTCAATGCCCAGCCCCTTCACCGAGTTGATGCTAAACAGCAAAAACAGGGTCGGGGCCAGGGCGTACATCAGCCGGGGAAAGCCAAAGAAAAAGTGCGAGGTGGCGCTAAAGTAGCAGACCCGCTGGGGCAGCGACAGCTTCAGTCTGCGGTTAAACAGCGGATTCTCCAGCCGCAAAATCTGGGCCATGCCCCGCGCCCACCGCACCTGCTGGCCCACGTAGGCCGAGAATTTTTCTGGCGCTAGCCCCGCCACCATAATTTTGTCGTAGTAGATGGTGCGGTAGCCCAAAGAGTGCAGCCGCAGGGAGGTGTGGCAGTCTTCGGTGACGGTTTCGGTGGCAATGCCCCCCACTTCGAGTAAGTGGCTGCGCCGCACCACCGCCGCCGAGCCGCAAAAAAAGGCGGCGTTCCAGGCGTCGTTGCCCTTTTGCAGCACCTTGTAAAACAGCTCGTTGCCTACGGGCACCTGGCCCTGGGTCATTAAATTGCGCTCAAAAGGGTCGGGGTTATAGAACCAGTGGGGGGTCTGCACCAGCGCCACGGTTTGATCCAGAAAAAAGCCCACGGTTTCGGTCAAAAAGCCCCGTACCGGAATGTGGTCGCAGTCGAGAATCAGCACCAGATCGCCCGTGGTGCGCTCCAGGGCGGTGTTGATGTTGCCCGCCTTGGCGTGGTCGTTGTTGTCGCGGACCAGCAGCTTGGCCCCCAGTTCATCGCAGATCGCCTGTAGCTCAGCCCGTCGCTCGGGGTACTTGCGGCCGTCGTCGAGCACGTAGACCTGCTTTTTGGCGGCGGGGTAGTCCATGGCGACAGAAGCCACGACGGTTTTGCGCACAATCTCCACTTCCTCGTTGTAGGTGGGGATGTATACGTCTACCGCCGGCCACTGCTCCTGGGGAACAACGGCCAGATCGACGGATTTGCGATCGCGCAGCCGCAGCGTCTGAAAGTACGACAAAAACAGCGTGCCCAATGCGTACATCTCGGCTCCGTAGAGCAGCAGCGAAAAGATGCCATCCAGCGGGGTATCAAAGTTGAGGGTGTAGCGAGTGCGGTAGTAGAGATAGCGCAGGGTGGTGAGGCTGCTGAGGGTGACCATAAACAGGTGCAGCCGCTCGCGATCGCCGCTGCTGTGGGCATGGCCATCCTCCAAATGCAGAACGCTATAGCCCAGGGCAATCAGCAGCACCGCCACAATCCCCTGCTGCCAGATCGCCGGATGGGCCAGCAGCAGAGGCTTGGTCAACAGCCCCAGGCAGGCCAGCAGCAGCAGCATCTGCCACTGACTCAGATGCCGGGTCAGGGCATAGGTGCGATCGGGCAGGGTTTTGGTCAGCCAGTGGTGGAGGGGCGGGGTGGGGGAGTGGAGCATGGGGAGTAGATGGGTGGATGGGTAGGCGGGTGGATGGGTAGGGGGTAGGCGGGTAGGTGGGTAGGGGGTAGGCAGGTGGATGGGTAGGTGGGGAGGTGAGGAAGGTGGGGAGTCAGCGGGATTGTTAGGAATTTCTGGGAGATTTACAAAAGGCTTTTTTAGAAGAAGCTCCAAACTCTACCCCCTCATCCCCTCATCCCCTCATCCCCTCATCCACCCATCCACCCGCCCACTCTCCTACCCCCTCACTCCCCACTCCGTCGCATGGCC
>DASQNN010000381.1:0-3658 GCA_035644955.1 Nodosilinea sp.
CTTCTAGTTCGGCAAAGTGCGCCTCCCACTGCTGTTGGACGGCCTCGGCATCAAGGGCAGACGGTAGTGGTTGCTGAGCTGGATACGGCTTAACCGTCTCTCGGGGGGAACCAAAGCTTGACCCATGGGGAACCTCGGAGATAGTTGACCGGGCGGTCTTCCCTAGCATCTCACAAGCTTATTTTTCTTGCGCTTACCCTGCATTAATCTGACTTAAAACTAATTGGTCAAACAAGTTTTTTGGATCTCAAATAGGTACGCAGGGTTGAGTTGGGCGATCGCATAAATGTTGACTTTACTAAAGTTGTTACCAATTGATCCTGTTAACTTATCCGAATTGTCGGATACTACAGGCAACCAGCCATATCGTCAACCGACTCATGAACCCTACCTACTTTGCGGAAGGCTATTGTAGCGGTTCTTCATCCAGCATGGTGCACGCCAAAGATTGAAACCCTTGAACAATGGGGTTTCTGGTGTACTTTATTTGTATAGGATTAGGATGCTGTATGAATCCGATCAAGATTCTCATTTTAACAGCGAATCCGAGTAATACGGGTAGCAACCCGTTGGGCTTAGATGCCGAGGTACGGCGGATAGAAGAAGCGATTCAGCGATCGCAGTACCGCGATCGCTTTCAGGTGATCGCCAAGCTCGCCATTGGGACAACAGATTTGCAGCAGGCGTTGCTCGATCACCGCCCGCAAATTATCCACTTTTCGGGCCATGGCGCTGGGGAGAACGGCCTTGGTAAGAAAAGCCCAGCAGCTGGTGGAAGGGCTTTTTGCCCACTTCAATCTAAAGGGATTTTCTCCAGAGGTAGGCACAGCCTCCTATGTAGACTACACCGCGATCGAAGCTCTAGCTAAAACTATCTCACGTCCCACCAGCCGCTTACTAGGAGCGCTTACCGATGAAAGCTTAACCATTCCCCAGGAACTGACCTGCGTCGGCCCCTTCTGGATAGAAAACTGGCGTGGGAGAACATCCGAAGAGAGATTTAGCTTCGAGACCTGGCGTACCGATGTGGATGAGGGTAGCCTCAACTTGTTGGGGCTTTTAAACTCTATTGTTGACAACGTTAGCTTCCCCCCTAAACTTAGGCAACCCGCCAAAGAGCTTCACCGACTGCTCCTTCGGGAGAAAGAAACACCGGTCAGGGAATACTCGACCTTGCAAGACACTACTTTATTTCGCTAGGTCTTCGAGGCATAGCCCAACTTATCGAGGGTTCAAGAGAACGAGAGGACGGTCAGCAGCCGGGTAGAGTCCTTTTCAATTGCGTCAATTCTAGCTCGGGTGCTGAGATGGTGCTGGATAAACTGGTGCCGATTTATCAACCTTCGAATGAGGGCGGGTCTACTGCTGACTTTGGAGCTTAAGAACCTCACGGTAGCCCGTCATTGCCATCAAATGTTGGTAGGCCGGAGACAATCCAATCTCATCCGGTCTAAGTACCGCTCTTCAATGATTTTGCTCGAATTACCAACCCAGCGAGCAATGGTGGTTGAGGAATGGCCCTGCAACGCCTGGAGAGTAATAAATGTGTCGCGGCAGTTGTAGGGCGTCATTTTGATGCCCTCTTTCATCGACAGCCCCAGGTCACTCAAGATGGCTGTCCACCCCCGGTCTCGAAAGTTGCTGGCAGTCATAGAGTGGCCTTTGGGCGACAGAAAGACCAAGGCTTCGGGATCTGGATGCTCAGGCCGAATGGATTGCAAGAGTTCTTTCAAATTATCAGGGCAGGTAAACCAGCGCTTGACCGCTGTTTTATCCTCTTTGCGTCTGACCTTACGTCCTGAAATTTCCACGATGCTTTCATGGAAATGTACACGGCTGCAATCGGGTAGCACACTACCCCAACGCAGCCCAATCGCCTCACAGGGACGGCACCCCGTCCAGAACAAGAACTTGACGAAGGGTGAGTAGTGCCGGTAGTCGGTGCCTGGACGGCTGTCGTTGACGAAAGCTGAGATGATGCGATCGCGCTCCTCGATGGTAAAGGCTACAGGCGGCGGCGCTTTCGATTGGAGCATGTCTAGGTACATGCCCGAAAAGGGATTTTCCTGAATCAGATTGTGTTTGAGGCCCCAGTCACAGGCGGCTGAGATTTGCATCAGTGATCGGCGGACTTGCGATTCAGTGGTGGCCCTTAGAAGTTCTGTTCGAAATTTGAGCGGGTTCTTCAGCCCATTGATCTTACATTTGCGAATGTGGGCAGCAACGGGCTCATAGGTGCTGTTCAGGGTAGTCGGCGAGATGTTGGGTGTCCGGTACTCCATGTACTGCTCCCACAGATCGAGCAGCTTGGGGGTGGGAGCCGTCCTGTGTTTAGACTCGGGTTGCTCAACCTCGGGTCGGTACTTATCGAGGCTGGGGTCAAAGTTGCCCGAAACAAAATCCAGCTCTATCTAGCGGGCTTTTTGCTCGGCTAGCTTGCGATTGATGGGGGAATTAGGCAGGCCGGTGCTGAAGTAGTAACGTTGGCGCTGCCAGCTAAAGACCAACTGCAAGCGATCGTTGGAGTTCTTGACCTGGACGGTACCTTTCTTCGCTTTGCGAGACTTGGACTGGGCCGTTGAGGGGGAAGTCATGGCGGGGAATGGGGTAAATGGACTGTGGTAGATCCCCCGTTTGTTACCCCAAACTTACCCCAAAAAGTGGCCTAAAGATGTCCATCTACACCCAATTTCAAGAATCTATGCGTCTCGCCACACTAAGAGGTTGAGACGCCAAACCCTTTGAAATCAACGTGTTTCAGGTATTTAAGAGGGAAGCCGATGGCGGGATTTGAACCCGCGACCGCTCGATTACGAATCGAGTGCTCTACCACTGAGCCACATCGGCAATAGATATTTACAGTGATCTAGTATAACAGTGGTAGGCGATCGCTTTATCGAGTTATTTCTACGCTGCGCTAGCTAATTTGCCTGTGCTGAGCTAACGCAGGGCTATTGCACGGGTAGAGCCGAAACTGTCTGCACCGACAACAGGGCGCCCCAGGGTGGCCGGGGCTAATTACTACATCTAGTCTTTCTCGATGTGCTTGCGAACGCTGTTGAGGTCGATGTAGCGATCGGTGGCGTTGCGCAGTTCACGGGCAATCATGCCCTCTGTAGAGACTACGGTGATGTGGGTATTTTTAGAGCGCAGTAGCTCGATCGCCCGCTCAAAGTCGCCGTCGCCGCTGAACAAAACTACTTCATCGTACTGGTCGACGGTATTGAACATATCGATAGCGATTTCAATATCGAGGTTGGCCTTTTGGGAGTAACGACCCGAGGTATCGTCGTAGTATTCTTTGAGAATTTTGGTGCGAACGGTGTAGCCCAGGCTAATGAGAGCATCCCGAAACCCTCGCTGGTCTTGCGGATCCTTTAGCCCGGTGTACCAAAAGGCGTTTACTAACATAGCGCCGCCATCTAGGCTTAAAAAATATTCAAGCACCCGCTTGGGGTCAAAAAACCAGCCATTTTTTTGCTGGGCGTAGAACATATTGTTGCCGTCTACGAAGATCGACAAGCGCTTCAAACCGTACTTATTAGACATAAAGATTAATAGTGATTAACTTAACAAGCTACCCATAACCAGGGTAGATACCGGTTTTTTTAATGAAATAGACCAATTATTGAGACAAGGACGACAGCTGCTGCCCCCG
>DASQNN010000382.1:0-5356 GCA_035644955.1 Nodosilinea sp.
GCGCAGCCCAAAGGGAAGCCCCGGCAGGGGTTCCACCGCAATGCCAGCGGCTTCAAAGGCGGTTTTGACGGCTTCTACTGTAGTCTGCTGGCGGTTCACCCTGAGATCGATCGTGGGTACCCGGTTAAACCACTGGCAAAGCTGGTCAGTTTCTTCAGGCCCCAGCTGGTCAAGCCACAGGGCGACCAGCCAGTCGGGGTAGCTGTGGCGTATCCCTAAGGCCGTCGCGGGTTGCTCAGGCAGCTTGAGGGGGTCTGGGCCCTGCTCAGCTTGACGGATGTACTGGCGCAGCAGGCCATTGACCACCCCAGACAGCTTACCCAACCCGTTTGCCTTGGCCAGGTCGACGCTGGTATTGACCGCTGCGGAGTCGGGCACGGCGGTGAGGTAGCGCAATTGATACAGCCCCAGGTGCAGCACCAGGCGTAGCACCGGGGGCTGTTTGTCGGCGGGGCGCGTGCCCAACTGGTCGATGAGCGCATCTAGGGTACGCTGGCGGCGCACGGTGCCGTAGACCAGCTCGGTGGCAAAGGCGCGTTCCGCGGAGCGTTCCCCACGGGAATCGCTCTCGCCCAGTGCCCCCTGGGTCAGCGTGCGGTGCAGGGCCACGTCGGCATAGGCCCCCGCCTGCACCTGAAGCAGCACATTCAGCGCCAGTTGCCGTGCCCCAGAAGATGCCCCAGCAGGTGCGGTAGCCCGAGTGGTCATAATTTTTGCCAAGCTACGATTTAGGCCCTAGCGCTGTAGAAAAATGACGAAATGAAACCCTAGCGTTAGAGATTAACGCTAGGGCAAGGCTCTAGCAACGGGCAGCCAACCGGTAGCCGCTGGCGGATTACTTTTTTGCCAGCCCCTTGGGGGAGCGCTTAGCGATCTGTGGATCGCGCTTGGCGGTCTGCTGGTCGTTCTTGCGGCGACGGCGATCGCGCCAGTCGGCGGCGGTTAAATACACCACGCCGCCAGTCACAACCACCATCAGCACCAGGGCAATGGTGGCCAAAATACTAAAGGCTTGAGCTTGTACAGTTGCTTCCATAGCTACATAGACGCTCGGTTTAGAACCCGTTGCGGCCCCAGATCACCATCGACAGCGAGAAGGTGAAGACCACCAGCAGCGAAACCCAGCCAAATGACAGAATATCCATAGGTGCTTTCTAAGACTCAAAACAACACAGCTATTTTTATCATAATGCCACGGCGTTTCCCCGCTTCAAAGTCTCTCTCAGTCTATCTTTCTAACTATTTTTTTGGAGGAGAGGTATTCTGGCCGCCAGGGGCACCTACAGCCCCATCAGACAGCAGAGTTTGTACACCGCCCTGGCCCCCACATTGCCGTCCCACTCGCCGTCGCCCACTTCACAGAGATCAAAACCAATAATCTGCCGTCCGCTGCGTACCACCTGGCGCAGCAGGCAAAACACCTCCTCCAGTTCTAGTCCGCCCGGTACGGGGGTGCCAGTGCTGGGGCAAAGCTTGGGGTCGAGACCGTCGGTATCGAAGCTGACGTAGACCTGCTCGGGCAGCGCCGCCACGATCGCCTCGCACTGCTGCATCCAGGGAATGCCCCGGTAGGTGTTTTCTTTCACCACCGCATCGTAGTGGGTAACGATGCGCCCGTCGGACTCGTCAATCAGCGCCACCTCGTCGTGGCACAGGTCGCGAATACCCACCTGCACCAGCCGGCTCACCTGGGGCAGCCCCAGCAGGTTGTACATAATCGACGCGTGGGAGTAGCGAAAGCCCTGGTAGGCTTGGCGCAGGTCGGCGTGGGCGTCGATGTGCAGCACGCCAAAGTCGGCGTGGCGCTCGGCCAGGGCCTGTAGGTAGCCCAGGGGCACGCTGTGGTCGCCGCCGATCACCCCCACCCGCTTGCCGGCGTCAAGGGCGGCGGCGGTCTGGGCGTAGAGCCAGCCGGTCATCTGCTCGCAGGCGTGGTTGACGTTGTCGAGGTCGGTTTGCAGCAGGGGTTGGGATGCGATCGCAATTCCCTCCTCTGTCGCCTGAATGACGCGATTGGCTGCCTCCCGCACCTGCTGGTTGAGGACGAGCAAATGCTCTGGTATGGCGGGCATAAAAATGCCCTGCCGCCAGCCCTCGGGATTGTCGCGATCGTACAGGTCGAGCTGTGGGGAGGCTTCCAGCACCCGCCGTGGCCCCTGGGCCGTACCCTGGTGGTACGACACCGTCACCTCCCAGGGCACGCCGAAGACGATAATGCCGGCGCTGTCGTAGTCGCAGGGCAGGCCGTAGAGGTTGCCGTTGTCGAGGCCCACGCCGCTGGGGTCAAAGTTGTGCAGATTGGCGGTTGAGATGGTCATAGGGAGTTAGTCTTGCGTAGTTTGCGGGCTAGTATTGGCTGGCAGAAATACAACAACCCCGGTTGAGGGTTTCAGGTGCTAGGTTTCAGGAGTAGTTGGCCAACTTACGCCGCAGAGTACTAGCCTATTCTCCGGGTCTATCCAACTTGTAGGGCGGCTCAGTTTTCTGGAGGAATGTGTAACGTCAGCTCTGAAATCAAAGGGGGAATCTCAGCTTGTACCACGTTCCAAACAACGCTGAGATTGATGTCGTCGTAGCCGTGAACCAGGCGATTTCGCATGCCGTTGATTTCTGACCAGGCAATGTTGGGCAAGGCCTGGCGAGTAGAGTCTGAAACCCGCCTGGCGGCCTCGGCTATCACCAGTATGCGACGGATAACGGCATCCTGAAGCTGAATATCTTCAGCAAACTCGCCCTCAGAACAGTGCTTTGTGTAGGAGACAATTAGCTCTGCCGATTGCAGCATATCAAGCAGAAACTGAAGATCCCGTTGCATAGACCACCTGGGCAGAGGAAAGAATTGCGCGGCGGCGCAGGTAGTTAAGACTGGTTTCAATGCCCTGACGCGTGATCACATCGACCTCTCGGCCAAACAAAACCCTCAGCTCTGCTTCCATATTGTCGAGGGTGCGAAAGGTGGGGTGGGCTTCTGGATGAAATTGCACCATCACATCCACATCGCTATCGGCATGAAAGTCGTCGCGCAGAGCAGATCCAAACAGAGAAAATTCTGTGACTTGCCAGCGATCGCAGAACTCAGCAATTTGCTCTATGGGTAGTTCAATCTGCGCGATCGCCATACCAGCCTGACTGAAGAACGACAGTATTCCTTTACTGAGCATTGTCGGAGATAGGAGAAGCATGGCCTCCCCTATCTCCGACAATGCTCTCTACCCCTTCAGCATAGTCTTTACAAAGGTGGGTAGGGCAAAGGCCGCCTGGTGCATGCCCACGTTGTAGTACTGCAAACCGTGCTCCGCCGCAAAGGCCTCCGACTTCGCCGCATCCATGCCCTGGATGGGGTGGGCCGCGCCCTTGGTGGCGTAGTTAAAGCTCCACATGCCCGTCGGGTAGGTGGGAATAAACGCCAGGTAGCAGTAGACATTCTCGTCGCCAAAAATGCCCTTAAGGCAGTGGTGAATATCCACAAAGGCGTGCTGGTTGAACCGGGGTGACTCGCTCTGGGCGGCGATCGCACCACCCGGCTTCAGACAGCGGTACACCTGCTCGTAGAAGGCGGTGCTAAACAGCCCCTCCGACGGCCCCACTGGGTCAGAGGAGTCGATCACAATCAGGTCATAGCTTGCATCGGGGGCGTTGGCCACAAAAGCAATGCCGTCTTCAATCCGCAGATCTAGCTTGGGGTCTTCCAACGCACCGGATAGCGACGGCAAAAACTCCTTCGAGGCCCGTACCACCGCCTCGTCAATTTCGACCATGGTGACGTGCTCGATCTGGGGATGACGCAAAATTTCGCGCACGCTGCCGCCGTCGCCGCCGCCAATCACCAGCACGTCTTTAAACGTCGGGTTGAGCAGCATGGGCACGTGGATGATCATCTCGTGGTAGGCGTTTTCATCCTTTTCGCTGCACATCACCATGTTGTCGATGGTGAGCATTTTGCCGTAGGCGAAGGTGTCGAAAATCTCCACGGTTTGGTAAGGCGATTTTTCGCGAAAGACGCGATCGCCCTTGTGGCGAATTGATAGGGCAATGTCGTCGTTTTTGTCGGTAAACCAGACGCTGCGGCTCTGCTTGGGGGTGATCAGCTTGTTGGTCACCTCGTCGCGCAGTTCCCCCAAGTCAACGTCAATGCGCTCCAGCAGGTCGATCTGGCCCCGGTTCATCTCTAGGGCCGAGCCGTAGTCGGCCTTAAAGGCTAGCTTGAGCTTGTCAAAGGAAATCCAGGGGTTGACGGTGTCGCCACAGGTAAATAGATCGACCGCTGCATAGCGGTACTCAGGCCAGGTGTGAATAGCCAAGTGGCTCTCTTGAATTACCACCACCCCAGATACGCCAAAGGGCGAAAAGTGGTGAAACACGGAGCTGATCACCGTAGCCCCGGCATCGGCGGCAGCCCCTACCATGCTGCTCTCAATCAGCGGTACGTCGTTGAGAATGTCTGACGAGCAGCCAAAGAACTCAACTAAAATATGTCGTCCGAGCGAATTCATGCGCCCTGTCTCCCCTAGAGTTGGCCCAAATCAAAGATTGATTACTGTATCACTGTTTTAGAGTCTATTGGCCCGGGCCGTTTTGACCAGTGACCTTAGGTATCTTGTAATGGTTTAGACGCTCAGCGTCCGGTTTGGATGTAGGGCAGATCACACTTACTTGGCCATGGGGGTGCTTCACCATAGGGGCGGCGCGATCGCCCCTGACCACCCCATCCCCCTACGCCGCCTGCTGCAACCTATCCAACTCGGCTAGGACCTCGCGGCTGTGGATCACCGGCTGCACCCCCAAGAAGCGCGCCTGCATCGTGCCATCGGGGCCAATGATATAGGTGTGGCGCAGCGATACGGCCCCCAGCCACGACCCGTAGGCCTTACTTACCGTTCCCTTAGGGTCGGACAGCAGCGGAAACTCTAGCCCCTCCGCATCGCAAAACTCGGCATGGGACTCAACGCTGTCGGCACTAATGCCAATCACCTGAGCGTTGCGGGCCTGGTACTCGGCCATATCACGCTCAAACCGCTGGGCCTCGATGGTGCAGCCCGAGGTAAAGTCGCGGGGGTAAAAGTACAACACCACCCACTGGTTGCGAAAGTCGGCCAGCGAAACTTCTCCATTGCCAGCGTTGGTGGGCAGGGTAAAGTCGGGGGCCGGCGCGCCTAAAGGAATTTGCGCGCCCCCCATTGCCAGCGCCGGCAGGGGCGAGCCAACCCAGCTTAGACAAACCAGACAAATTCCCAGCGCGGCTTGCAACAGACGGCGGCGATTCATAGAGGTTCTTCCTAAGGGATGATTCTGAAAGCTCTTTACCAAAGTTTACAATAGCGCTGTAATCTGCCCCCATTCCGGAGTCTCTCTATGT
>DASQNN010000383.1:0-8601 GCA_035644955.1 Nodosilinea sp.
AACTGCCCGATCGCGCCATTTCTCTCCCCCCTGGCCCCATTCCCGATTGCCCAGGCTTGGATAGAATTTAGACAGCCGCCTGCAAGCTGCGATCGCCCTCCCCTCCCCTGGCCATGCCCGACGCTCTGGTTTCTATCGCCCAGCACTACCACAGCCGTACCAAGTACGACCCCAAAACCCTGGCCGCCCAGGCTCGACCGCTCGACTACAGCCGCCAGCCCACTCCCTTTAAGACCTACCGGGTAGGGGCCGAGATCGACCTCAAACCCTATCTAGAAGAGGAGAGCGCCCTCCGAGGCGATGACCTGGCCGACTGGATGCGGCTGTCGCGGCTGCTGATCAACGCCTACGGACTGACGGCCAAGTTTCCCACCGCGACGGGGCAGACCTTTTACCTGCGATCGGCCCCCTCCGCCGGGGGGCTCTACCCGGCGGAGATCTATATTATTTCGCGCGGCACCCGGCTGCTGCCGGCGGGGCTCTACAACTACCAGGCCCGCAGCCACAGCCTCTGGCGCTACTGGGAAGACCACGGCTGGCAGGGGTTGCAGCGGGCCTGCTTCTGGCATCCGGCGCTGGAGGCCACCCACCTGACCCTGGTGGTGACGGGGGTGTTTGAGCGCTCGGCCTGGCGCTACCAAGACCGGGCCTACCGTCGCATTTGTCTGGATGTGGGCCACCTGCTGGGCAACCTGGAGTTGGCCAGCGCCCTGGTTGACTACCGCCCCCATCTGATCGCCAGCTTTGCCGATCGCGCCGTCGCCGAGCTGCTCTACCTCGACCCGGTTGAGGAGGGTGCTCTGGCGGTGCTGCCCCTGGCCGACCTGCTGATGGTGGAGCAAAATCTGCCCTGCGCCCAGGTGGCCTTTGCCACGCCGCCCCAGACCCGGTTTCCGGCGGTGCCCGACGGCGAGCTGCTGAGCTACTTTCACCAGGTCACCGAAATTGCTCCCACCGCCGATGCCCCCCGCTGGGCCATGCGCCCCACCGGCGATACCCCCCAACCCGCCGACACCCTAGAAGATAAGTACAACCTGCCCTTTGGTCTGCGGGTGCCTACCGCCACCGCCCCGATCGCCTGGGGGCCGCACCTGGAGCAGCTAGAAACAACCCTGTTTAAGCGGCGATCGACCCGGCGCTTTACTGGCGGATCGATGTCCCTAGAGGCGCTAAAACAGCTCTTAGACTTTACCTACCAGCCCCACCACTACCGCGACCAGGGCTTTGACCTCGACCCCGACTACGGCGATCGCACCCTGGTGCACACCTTTGTGGTGGCCTGCGGGGTTGAAGACCTAGACGACGGCTGCTACTACTACGCCCCCCGCAGCGAAGAGCTGCGCCAGGTGCGCTTCAAGAGCTTTCGCCGCGAGCTGCACTACCTCTGCCTGGGCCAAGAGCTGGGCCGCGATGCCGCTGCTGTGGTGTTCCACACCGCCGATTTGGCGGGTGCTGTGGCCACCTACGGCGATCGCGTCTACCGCTATCTGCACCTGGATGCCGGGCACCTGGGCCAGCGCCTAAATTTGGCAGCTGTGCGGCTGGGGCTGGGGGTGAGCGGCATTGGCGGCTTCTACGACGACCAGGTGAACGAGGTGCTGGGCATTCCGCCCGACGAAGCGGTGATTTATATTACGACCCTGGGGCAGCCGGGGTAGTCAGGGTAGTCTAAAGGGTAAGCTGCCAACCCCTTTAGCGGTGGTCGGTCCTAGCCCAGTTGTGACGGTGCCGGTCTATGGCTCAGCTTCAGTCTCACCCCCCGATGGCAGATGGTCCCTGGCACCAAGAAGCGCCGCGGCCGCAGATCCAAGGCCCCCAGACCGTGCTGCTATTGCTTGACGACGGGCTTGAGGCCGCCGCCCCATGCCCCTACCACCTGGTCGAGGCCGCCACGCTGGCTGAGGCCCTAGATCTGTGGCAAGCCGGTAGGGCCGACTGGGCGCTGATAGATTTAACCTGGGCCGAGGGCGGCGGGCTGGGGTTCCTGACCGCCCTCGGCAAGACCTGTTCCCAGCGTCCCCTGCCGGTGGTCGTGCTGGTGGGGCCAGGGCAGGAGCGCGCCGCCCTAGAGGCCATGAAGCTAGGCGCCGCCGACTACCTGTTCAAAGCCGAGATCTCCCTGGACTGGCTCAGCCTGGGCCGCCGGCTGCCGCTGTCCCAAACCGCCCTGGCGGCCCAGTGCCAAACCACCATTGCCCTAGAGCAGGCCCGCCAGCACTACCAAAACCTGGTCGAAAATTCTCCCGATGTGGTCGAGCGGTTTGACTGCAACCTGCGCCATCTCTACGTTAGCCCGGCGCTGACCGGGATGACTGGGGCAGATACCAGGGCCTTTTTAGGCAAAACCTGCCGCGAGCTGGGCCTGGATGAAAGCATGGTCGACGCGTGGGAAGCCGCTGCGGCAGCGGTTCTGGCTACCGGGGAGAAACAGACCATTGAATTTACCAGCCCGACCCTGGCCGGGCTGCGGCATTTTGAAATGGCGATCGTGCCGGAGTGGTCTGAGGGGGGCCAGATCCAATCGCTGCTGTGCATCTCCCGGGATATCAGCGATCGCATTGCCGCCAAGCAGGTTCAGGCCGAGCTGTTGCAGGCGGCCCAGACCGCCCAGGCCGAAGCCAGCAAGGCCCACGCCCTGCTCACCAACGTGTTTGAGCGCATCAACGACGGCATTGTGGCCCTAGACAGTCACGAACGGTTTACCTACGTCAACCAGCGGGCCGCCCAAATTTTCCGTCGATCGGAGTCCGAGCTGCTGGGTCAAACTCTCCACCAGGCCTTTCCAGAGGCTCTAGACCAACCGTTTTACCAGGCCTACCGGCAGGCCGTAGCGCAGCAGCAGCCCGTTTACCTAGAGCACTACTACTCGCCCTATCAGCGCTGGTTTGAAAGTCGCATCTACCCCAGCGCCGACGGCACTACCCTCTACTTCACCGACATCACCGACCGCAAAACCGCTGAGATCAGTCAGCAGCGCACCGAACAGCTCCGCCATGAGCTTTTGCTGCTAGAGCAAACCCTGGAGTCAATTCTGGCAGGCTACTGGGAGATCGACTTTGCAGCCAACACCGCCTACATGAGTGCTAACCTCAAGCGCATGTTTGGTTACGCCGACCACGAGCTGCCCGATCGCCCCGACACCTGGCAAACCCTGATTTTTCCCGAAGATCTGCCTCAGGTCCTAGATGACCTGGGGCAGCACATTCAAAGCCATGGCGAGGTGCCCTACTACAACGAAGTGCGCTACCGCCACAAAGACGGCTCGACGGTGTGGGTGATCTGCGCGGGCCAGGTGATCGACTGGAACGAGGCGGGCCACCCCTTGCGCATGGTGGGCTGCCATGTCGATATCACCCAGCTCAAGCAGACTGAGGCCCAGCTGAGAAAAAATGAGGCCCACCTGCAGGAGTCCCAGCGGATTGGCAACCTGGGCAGCTGGGAGATGGAGCTGGCGACCGGGCACATTACCTGGTCGGATCAGGTCTACCGCATCTTTGGCCTCACAGTGGGGGAGCAACCCCCCAGCTATGAGGTCCTGCAAAGCTACTTTCACCCCGACGACCAGGCGCGCCACCGCCAGACCACTGAGCGTGCGATTGCCACCCACCAGCCCTACGACGAGGAGTTTCGGATTGTGCGGGTCGATGGCAGTATTGGCCATATTCAGGCCAAAGGCGAAGCCATTACCGACGCGGCCGGGCAGCTTACCCACCTGACCGGCACGGTGCAGGATATCAGCGATCGCAAACGCGACGAGGCCGAACGCAAACAGGCCGAAGCCCAGCTTCAGAGCCTCTCTCTGCGGCTCTCTCTAGCTCTGGAGTCGGGCCGCATTGGCAGTTGGGAACGAGACTTGAGCACCGATGAGATCATCTGGGATCAGTACCTGGTAGAGCTGTACGGGTTTGGCCGGCTAGGGCGATCGGCCAACTACCAAGACTGGCGCGCCTGCGTGTTTGCCGATGACCTGGAGCGGGTTCAAACCGCCAGCCAGGCCCTCGTCGACCACGACACTCCCTACGACCTGGAGTTTCGCGTCTGGCGGGGCGATGGTTCCCTGGGCTGGATTCGCTCCAGCGCCCTGGTGCAGCGCGATGCCCAGGGGCAGGCCCGAAGCGTCATTGGCATCAACTACGACATCACCGAGAAAAAACAGGTGGCGGCCGAGCTGCAGGCCCTCTCGGCGCGCCTGTCTCTCGCCCTCGAATCTGGGGGCTTTGGCAGTTGGGAGTGGGAGATAGGCCCCGATACCCTCAACTGGGATCAGCGCATGATTGACCTCTATGACCTCGCTCACCGGGGGCGACCAAGCACCTATAGCGACTGGCTTAGCCAGGTGCACCAGGACGATATTGAGACCGTGGAAGCCACTATCCAGACCTGTCTGGAAAATGATGTTCCCTACGAGGTTGAGTTTCGGATCTACCGCAGCAATGGGGAAATACGCTGGCTTAAGTCCACCGCTCTGCTGCATCGCTGTCCCCAGGGGCAACCCCTCAGCATGGTTGGCATTAACTACGACATTACCGAGAAAAAGCAGGCGGAAACCCAGCTGCAAGAGCTGTCCCTGCGGCTGTCTCTAGCTCTGGAGTCGGGCGAGCTGGGCACCTGGGAACTGGATCTTGCCACCGAACAGGTGGATTGGGATCAGCGCATGTATGCCATGTACGGCCTGGCACCTAAAGGTGAGGCACTAACCCGGCAGGCTTGGCGGCACTGCGTCTACAGCGAAGACGTGGCTGGGATAGATAGCGAATTTGCCCAAATTGTTGCGGGGGCTCCCCCCTCAGCCATTGAGTTTCGCATTCATCGCGGCGACGGCGAACTCCGCTGGATCAGGGCTACGGCCCTGGTGCAATGCGACGGCCACGGCCAGCCCTTGTGCCTGATTGGCACCAACGCCGATATTACCGAGACCAAACGAGCTGAGCGCCACCTGCTGCGCACCACCGCCCAGCTCGAAGCCTCTAACCGTGAGCTGGAGGCCTTTGCCTACTCGGTCTCCCACGATCTGCGCGCCCCCCTGCGGGCGATCGATGGCTTCAGCCGCGCCCTGATCGAAGACTACGGCGACCAGGTCGGCGACGAAGGCCATGACTACTTCGATCGCATTCGCCACAATGTGAACCGCATGGGTCGCCTGATTGACGATCTGCTGCGGCTGTCGCGGGTGTCGCGCTCGGCCATGGCCTACGGTGCCGTAAACCTCAGCGCCCTGGTGCAGGAGCAGATCGACGAGCTGCGGGCGACCGACCCCGATCGCACCGTCACCGTGACCCTAGCCCCTGATTTGATCGTCAGCGCTGACACCACGCTGATGCGGGTGGCGATCGCCAACTTGGTGCAAAACGCCTGGAAGTTTACCGCCCACCACCCCACCGCCCACCTTGAGTTTGGGGTGCAGATGCAGGGGGCAGACCCCGTCTACTACCTGCGCGACGATGGGGCCGGGTTTGACATGGCCTACGCCGACAAACTGTTTGGAGTGTTTCAGCGGTTGCACAACACCCATGAATTTCCCGGTACCGGCATTGGTCTGGCGACGGTGCAGCGGGCTATTCACCGCCAGGGCGGGCAGGTGTGGGCGGTGGGGGCAGTAGAGCAGGGGGCAACCATTTACTTCACCCTGCCTCAGTTTCCCCCTGGGCCCGAGGAGGAGCTATGAGTGCGGTGCGCCCCATTTTGCTGGTGGAAGATAACCCCGACGACGAGCGCCTCACCCTGCGCGCCCTGCGTCGGGGCCATTTGGTCAACCCGATCGTGGTGGCTCGCAACGGCGAAGAAGCCCTGCGGCAGGTGTTTTGCCCCGGCCCCATGCCCTGCGTGGTGCTGCTCGATCTAAAATTGCCCAAGGTCGATGGCCTAGAGGTGCTGCGCCAGATTCGGGCTAGCGATCGCGCCCGACTGCTGCCCGTGGTAGTACTTACCTCGTCGAGCGAAGACCGCGATATCATTGAAAGTTACAGCTTGGGGGCCAACAGCTACGTGCGCAAGCCCGTCAATATCGATGAGTTTACCGAAGCCGTGCGCCAGCTCGGCCTGTACTGGGCCCTGATCAGTGAGCTGCCCCCCAATCTGCCATGACTGTTTTTGAATCCCTGCGGGCACTAATTGTAGAAGACTCTGACGACGACCGCCTGCTGCTGCTGCGGGAGCTGCGCCGCAGCGGGTTTGACCCCACCTGGGTACAGGTGGAAACGGCGGCAGACTTTCAGGCGGCCCTGGAGACTGACACCTGGGATGTGGTGTTTTCTGACTACCAGCTGCCCCAGTTTAGCGCCCCCGCCGCCCTCGATATTCTGCAAAAAAGCGGCTGCGATCTGCCCTTTATTGTGGTGTCGGGCACCGTGGGCGAGGCCACCGCCGTGGCCATGATGCGGGCCGGAGCCCACGACTACGTGATGAAAGACAACCTCTCGCGGCTGGCGGAAGCCGTGCGGCGGGAGGTGCGCGAGGCCCAGGGCCGAACCGATCGCCGGTTGGCCATCAGTGAGCTAGAGCGCACCCAGGAACTGCTGCACCTGGCCATCGAGGGCTCTGGCATCGGCATTTGGGATTGGCAGGTGCAGAGCGGCCAGGTGTGGACCAGCGATCGCTGTGCTGCTCTGTTGGGCTACGGCCCCAACGACATTGGCCCGGCCCGCATCGATATCTGGCAGCGGTTTGTGCATCCCGACGACTGGGGGCGTAAAAAGACGGCCCTGCAGCGCCACTTTGAGGGCGATACCCCCACCTACGACTGCGAATTTCGCCTGCACCACCGCCAGGGCCACTGGGTGTGGGTGCTCGACCGGGGCAAAGTTGTGGAGTGGGATGACAACCACCGCCCCGTGCGCATGAGTGGCACCTACACCGACATTACCGAGCGCCGCCTGGCCGAGGCCGAGCATCGCCGGGTTGCCGACCAGATGCTGTTTAACAGCCTCCACGACGCCCTCACCCAGCTGCCTAACCGCAACTTTCTCATGCAGCGGCTCGAGCTGGCGATTCAGCGCTGTCAACGCCACTACCAGCAGCAGTTCGCGGTGCTATTTCTCGATTTGGATCACTTCAAGGTGATCAACGACAGCCTTGGCCACTTGGCGGGGGATGAGGTGCTGGTAGTGGTGGCCCAGAAGCTGCGATCGCTGATTCGCTCCAGCGATCTGGCCGCTCGCCTGGGGGGCGACGAGTTTGTGCTGCTGCTGGAAGACATCGACACCCTGCAAGAGCCAGTGCGCATTGCCGAGCGACTGCTGCAGGAACTGCAAGAGCCCCTGGCGGTGAGTGGGCGCAATGTGTTTCTCAACGCTAGCCTGGGCATTGTCATCGGGGCCTGCGACTACCAGGCCCCCTCCGAACCCCTGCGCGACGCCGACATCGCCATGTACCGGGCCAAGGCCCAGGGGCGAGGCCGCTACGTGGTATTCAACGAGTCGATGCACCTACAGGCCCTGCAGCGGCTCCAGCTTGAGCAAGAGCTGCGCGGTGCCATTGACCAGGGGGAGCTAGTGCTCTACTACCAGCCCATTTTTCACCTGGAAACCCGAGAGATCTCTGGTTTTGAGGCGCTGGTGCGTTGGCAGCACCCCGAGCGCGGCCTTATTGCTCCCGACAGCTTTATTCCCGTTGCCGAAGAGACCGGGCTGATTGTGCCCCTCGATCGCTGGGTGCTGGGTCAGGCCACCCAGCAGCTTGCCCTCTGGCACCAGCGCTACCCCCACCGGGCCGACCTCACGGTGAGCATCAATTTTTCGGTCAAAGACCTGTTGCGCAATGACCTGGTCAGCGACCTGACCAGCATTTTGGCACAGACCGGGCTGCAGGGCCACCACCTCAACCTCGAAATTACCGAAAGCACGCTGATCGAAGACATTCAGGCGATGGCGACCATCCTGCAGCAGCTCAAACCCTATGGCTTTACCGTCACCATCGACGACTTTGGCACCGGCTACTCATCGCTTAGCTACCTGCACCAGCTGCCCGTCGATGCGCTCAAAATTGATCGTTCCTTTGTGATGGCTATGGAGGCTAACCACCGCAACTCTGACATTGTTGAAACTATTATTACGCTGAGCAATCGCCTGGGTCTGGCGGCGATCGCCGAGGGGGTCGAAACCCAGGCGCAGTTTGAGCACCTTCAGAACCTGGGCTGCGAACTGGCCCAGGGCTACTGGCTGGCCAAACCCCTGCCCGCCGCCACCGCCGAAACTCTTCTGGCCCCTACCCCAGCCAGCACATCCTGCCCTCATTAACCCCCCTCAGGCCCGCTGGCCCTATTCGGGAAAGAAAAAGTCGGTTGGCTCTTCGTCCTCTTCGGCGGCGATGTAGCTGCGGTAGTACTCTTCTAGCTCCGCCGCCCCAATGGAGCGCTCGGAGGGGTTTTCAAAAAAGGCCTTGACCTTGAGGTAGCGGCGCAGCCCCTCGGCCCCCGCGTCGTGCTGGGTCGCCGCCTTAAAGTCGTCGGGAAAGGTGTCGCTAATCTGTAGCCACGCCTCTTCTAGAATGTCTTCAACGTCTTCGTTGGGGGCGCTCTCAATTAATGCCTCTAGCCCATCGAGAATGTCAATCAGCTTGAGAATCTCTGGAATTTTCTCCGAATCAGACATTGAGCCGTGCATG
>DASQNN010000384.1:0-4496 GCA_035644955.1 Nodosilinea sp.
ATTCCCAGCGAACAGATGTCGCGCCTGCTGGCCCACCTGTTTCAGCATCAAATTCACCATCGCGGTCAGGCCCACGCCATGCTGGCCGGAACAGCGGTTGAACCGCCCCCGCTGGATGAGTTTTTTTGTGCCGACGAGGCAACATTGAGAGAACGCGATTTCCAAGAGCTGGGTTTCTCAGAACAAGAGATATGGGGCCATTAACCAGAGGTGAGTGCGATGGAAATTCGCGAAGACGACCTGACAGGGCCGCAGATTATCGCCCTGCTGCGCGAGCATCTGGAAAACATGTACGAGATTACGCCCCCCGGCAGCGTTCACGCGCTGGATTTGGAGAAGTTGAGAGCACCCAACATCACCTTTTGGACAGCCTGGGAGGGCGACGACCTGCTGGGCTGCGGTGCCCTAAAGGAACTCGACCCCACCAGCGGCGAAATTAAGTCGATGCGTACCCCCGCCGCCCACCGCCGCAAGGGCATTGCCTCCAGAATGTTGGAGCACATTATCGGAGTCGCCCGGCAGCGGGGCTACACCCACCTGTATTTAGAAACCGGCGCGTTCCCGGCCTTTGCCCCGGCCCGCGCCTTGTACGAGCGCTACGGCTTTGAGTACCGCGGCCCCTTTGGCGACTACACCGACGACCCCAACAGCTCCTTTATGGTGAAAAGGCTCTAGCGACAGCACTCATACCAATCGTCCATGCCGCTGGCGCGGCACCCCCAACGATAAAAATCTATTTTTAGAGCAAATCCTATCTGTATACCCCCCGGTTTGTAGGGGCATTGCAGTGCAATGCCCCTACGAGGTATCGGTTTCGAATCGGGGTTGTGTGACTCGGATTTGGTATCAGAGGTCATAGCGACAATTCAAAGATTGGGGCGATTCACGCGAAGTAGTTTTCCTGCCAACGTTCCCGCGTCGAGAATCGCTTGGTGTACTCGACTGGCAAGCCCCTGGCGATCGATGTCTTCTGTACAAACGATAATGCCAGCGTGATCAGAATTTTGGTTGTGCAGCCGAATGAAGTCACCACGGTTAACAGTTAACACAGCTCGATTTTGGCTGATCGCGAAAGCTAACACCGTTTCATCGGGGATGCGTTTATTCCCTTGCCCTGCTTCTTGAACGGTCAGCACGTCATGCCCTAAGCCTTTGAGCAGTCGGCTGACTTGGAGAGGAAATCCCTCATCGGCGTAGAGTTGAGCCATGCTCAAGCTGCTGCTTGCCGTTGCAGGGCAGCGTCGATTTCGGCTTGGTGGGTGCTGGCATAGAGCCAGGCGTTGGTTAGGTCTGCGGCGTTGAGGTCGGGGTAGTCTTCTAACAAAAAAGCTTCGGTTGCGCCCTGCTGGCGAAGGCTGACTAGCAGCCAGACAGGAATGCGGGTTTGGCGAATGCAGGCATCGCCGCCCATAACGCCAGGGGTTTTCTCAATGCCAACCCAGGTACCACTGAGGCTAGAGACCAGCAGTTGAATGACTTGCGCTTTTTCTTGAGGCGAAAGCGCTAGCAGTTCGGTTTGGAGTTGATCAAGGGTCATAGCTGTTGGCTCCACACCATCAGATTGTAAAAGATGCCAGCTAAGACCAGCTGGAGTTTAGACTAAACTCCAATTTCAAGAGGTACGAATGTAGCGAGATAGATGGTAAGCTGCGAGTTTTACATCTTCTGGGGTAACCCGTTGCGGTTCATTGTCGATAAAACTGGGCAGCGCTTTGGGGTTGAGCACCCAGAGGTCAGAAGACCCTTTTGTCTTAGACGACTCCACAAACCATCCTGGAAAAACCACCACTGGCTTAACAGCGAAAGATCTGCCGGTACTTTCCTTCAGCACTTCTGCAACCCAGTAGGCCTGTGCCTTGGCTTGCTCGACTGCGTTGCGCTCCATCAACTGACCATTGATCTGAATAGTTTCGCCATCGAAGTGAATAGTGGATTTTCCAGACGATGGTTTGCTATAGGTTTTGGTTTCAATTGTGAAAATGCCGCGATCGCAAATCACCACGTGATCGACGTTGAACCCCTTTCCCACGACATCATGAAAAACTCGATAGCCTTTTTCTCTCAAATCTGACAGGTATTGGCCAACCGCCTTCTCTCCATCTCGCGCCATCCTCAAACGCCTGAGCTGTAGTCTCAACTTGTAGAGCCTAAAGAAGGCATAGCTCGAAACCGGGATGGCAACTATGAGGGTCGCTAAGGGTCGCGGCGGGGTGTTACTCACCGCGCGCCACCACTCGTATCCGGTAAAGATAACTGGCAGCAAAAATATGCTTATCCAGGTGTTGAGGTCTTCATCCCACAAGCGCTGTAGCTCTTCATCAAGGGATTGCCCCGGATTCCGCAAGGGTTTGTCTTTTAGGGGGGATACCCGTTGCCTGCGGGCGTTTAGCTTCATAGTTGATAAACTTCCTGGGACTGGCTGCTAGGCACGCTGAGAGTATGCCCCAGATGCGTGCCGCAAAAGACATCTGTAGGCCTGGTAGTAACCGTAGGTTGAGTGAAGCGCTAGCTTAACCCAGTAAACTACTAGGCAAATAACCAATTAGGGCTGGTGCTATCGGGGTATTGGGTTCCACTTTGTTTACCCAACCTACAAAACTGCTGGGGCTTTTATAGTTGTAGATAGCGCTGAGGGAACCGAGAGCCGATGAAAGCTTACGAGTTTGCGGGCGAAGTAACCACCGAAGGGCAGCTCAAACTACCGGAGTTTGCCCTAGCCCAGTTGGCTGGGCACCAGGCCGTCAGAGTCATTGTGCTGGTTCATGAGTCGTCTGATGAAGAGACGCAGGTAGAGGAGTCGTGGAACTCTCTGACGTCGGAGCAATTTCTGGCTGGCTATAGCTCCGAAGATGCCGTTTACGATTCTCTGTAACGATGGAAACCTATCAGCCTGGCGAAGTCGTTCTGCTGGCGTTTCCATTTACTGATGGCGTTCGGCAAAAGCAGCGACCAGCCTTGGTTTTGCTAGATGCTGGGGATCCCGATATTGTGGTTGCGAGAATTACAAGCCAACCGTATTCGACCCCTTTTGATGTCAGTCTGCTAGACCCAGCCCAGGCTGGCTTACTCTTGGCCTCAGTGGTTCGGCTTCACAAGCTTGCAACTTTGGAGAAAGAGATGGTGAATCGCCGCCTAGGCAGTCTTTCTGCGAGAGACTGGGCCAATGTGAATGCAGCCTTGGTACAACTATGGCAATAAAACTCTAATTGCGGCCAACGCCAGCGTCCTCAATCCGCTTCAGTACCCGTAAGCTGAGTTCCACTTTGTTTCACTCAGCCTACGAGGCTAATCAAACTCTAGCCTACTGGCCTATCGCCCTAAAGCTCCAGCCTTGGACGATCGCGCCTCAGCTGGCTAAACACCTCGCCCTGCTCTGGGGTAATCAAAATTCGCGATCGCGGTATCGCAATCAACTGGCGACCGGTGGCCTGCTCGGCATAGTTCAGCATATGTAGGGTGTGGACAACAGACCGCACCCCCTCCGGTGAGCCAATCACCAGATGTAACATTGGCAGCGCTTTTAGGTGTCGATAGTAGGTCTATTTTTTTATTAGGGTCAACGGGTGTAGCTAACTTAACGCTACAGGGACGTGATAGAGCCACATTGTTAACCATATTCCTGCTATCGTGTAAACAGGCAACGCTAAAAAGTTTGCCAACCTAGATTAATTTCTTTTGACATTGTGAACGGAATTTAAGCCTTCTTTCCTAGTGCCAACGGTTGTTTGTCTCAACATGACTTACCCCTAGGAGAGAGATGTCTAACGTTCAAAGTTTTGCTCCCCCCACAAATCGTCTGCTTGCGCTTTTACCAGCAGAAGTATATGAACGGCTGGCTCCCCATTTAGAGCTGGTTTCACTGACAAACCATCAGTCCATCTACGACATTGATGAACCTGTTTCCTACGTTTACTTTCCGCACCACTCATTGATTTCCTTGGTTACTTCAATGGAAGACGGCTCTACCATTGAGGTAAGCCTGGTAGGGCGGGAAGGGATGGCGGGTATTTTGGCCATTTTGGGCGGTAAAACCAAGGCCCATCAGGCCTCTGTGCAGGTTCCAGGCGAGGCTATGCGCATGAGTGCCGCAACGTTAAAAGCTGAGTTCGATCGCGGTGGACCGTTACAAAGGGTGCTGCTTCGCTACTGTCAGGCTCTTTTTAGCCAAGCGGCTCAGTCTATCGCCTGTAATCGATTTCACTCAACTGAGCAGCGGCTGGCTCGCTGGCTCTTGCTGGTGCGAGACTGTATGCAAAGCGACACATTTTTGTTGACTCAAGAGTTTATAGGGGAAATGTTGGGCGTTCCCCGTTCGAGTGTCACGGTCGCCGCTGGCAGCCTGAGTCAGGCTGGTCTAATTCGCTACACCCGTGGTCGGATCACGATTTTGGATGGTGAAGCTTTAGAAACCTGCTCCTGTGAATGCTATGGCGCCATTCAAAGGGAGTTTGCTCATTTGCTAGGTCCCCTATAGGCAGAAATATGTCGCTTTATGT
>DASQNN010000385.1:0-5448 GCA_035644955.1 Nodosilinea sp.
TGCGGCGCAGGCTGACCCACTGGGCGGCCAGGTCGGCCACAAACTGAATGCGATCGGCCACAGGTTCGTAGGTCACCACGTCGGTCTCTAGGGTTTCGCTGCGCTGGTTGGCGGCTTTAAACGAAACAGCGCGAGTAATGATGCGTCCATCGACTTCGGGCAAGGCCACATTCATGGCAATGTCGCGGGGCGAGAGGCCCAGGCTTTGGCTGGCCCAGGCCGCTTCGGTGCCGCCGCTGAGAATAACCTGTAGCACGGGCACATCGAGGCTTTCCCACAGCGCCAGGTTAGGGGTGGCCCCGTCGAGCTTAGCCACCGAAAAGCTGGTGGTATTCAGCAGCAGGTTAATGGCGTCAGCGTCCTTGGGCTTGAGCAGATCGACCAGCTCCGCCTGGAGTTCGGGGTCTTGCAGCGAAGACACGTACACCGGCAGCGGCGTTAACCCTCGTTGCACCAGGGCCGCGCAGAGGGCATCGATGGGGGCGGTGTTGCCGGCCAGGTAGTGGGCGCGGTAGAAGAGGAGGCCAATTTTAGAAGCGGGGGGAATGGGGACGTGGGGGGATGGGGAAGTGGGGGGATGGGGGGATGGGGAGGGATAAATGCCGACTTTGGGGACGGGTTGGGGGTCGGGGGGGTGGTAGGTGGTGTTGAGGACGCGATCGCAGGCCCACATCAGGCCATGGGCCATATTGTCAACGCCGCCCTCGTTGAGGTAGCGCCACAACTGGTTGGCGACCCGCAGCGGCACCGTCGAGTGGCTGATCAGGTCGGGGGCGGGGCGATCGTCGCCGGGCAGCACAATCAGAGCGGCTCCGGTTTCGGCGGCTACTTCGCGCACCACCTCCAGGCCGTAGGGCCAGTAGGCGCGCCCCCCCAGTAGCCGCACTACGATTAGCTGGGCGTGGCGCAGCACGTCGTCGGCGTAGGTATCGATAGCCAGCTGCTGCTGGAGCTGGAGCAAACTGGCCACCCGCAGCCCCGGAAAATCCACCGGAAACGCCGCTCGGCTAAGGCTTTGAATGTCGGTATCGGCGGCGGTCAAAAACACCAGCGGAGCCGGCGTTTGCTCCACAAAAATAACGCCCTCGGTGTCGGGAGTCCAGCCTCCGGGGGTGGCCGCTAAGCGATGCATGGGCGTTCTCTAGGGCAACAACAAATGGGGCAACGACAAATCTGAAGGAACTCTAGCGTAAGCCAGGGCCACGCCAAAACGACGGCTACTATGAACTCTGTTAACTAAACCTCCCTATAAATCCTTAAGGCTTTCTTCCGCCCACCCCCCCGTCTCACCCACCGCAAAGGGGGCGTTCAGCCCCAAAATGAAAGGATGCCTAACTCCATAGACCGTGGCACCGAACAGGTTATGCCCAGGGCTGCCCTGGTTTCGCTGGGGCATTTTTTGCGTCAGTATAGCCAACAGCACCAGCTGACCCTGTTGACCCAGGCAGACCTGCCCGTCGCCACCGCTGACGACAGCGAGTTCTGGTGCCTGCGGGGGTCAGACCTGTCGGTGGTGGTGACCGCACGACCCCAAAACGCCGATCGCGATCGCGCCTTAGTCAGCTTAGTGCTAGGGACCGACGCCGTAGAGGCGTGGCTGGGACAGCGGGGCTTGCCCCTTGGGTCTGGCGCTGGCGATCGCCCCAGCCGATCTAGATCCCACCCCTCCAGATCTCACCTCAATGCCTCCACCAGCCTGGTTGCCCTGGGCCAGTTTATGCTGGCCTGGGTACAGGCCTGCGCCGAGGCCAGTTTAGCCCCCTCGGCCCCACCTACCCCCGCCCAGGTGAACCGGCAGCAAGAGCGCCGCCTGCTGCTAAACCAGGTGATCGCCAAAATTCAGGACAGCCTGGAGCTGACCAACATTCTCGAAACCACCGTCGCCGAGGTGCGCCGTTTTCTCCAAGCCGATCGCCTAGTTATTTATCAGTTTAACCAGCCCCCCTCGACCGCTGCCAAAGCCCTGGATGGCTCTGGTGGCGGCGGCACCCAGGACGAGGCCCTTCCGCAGGTCCCTGGCGGCTTCAAGCAGCGGCAGGCGATCGGCTACATCACCTACGAGTCCCGGGCGGGCGAGCACCTGGCCTCGGTGCTCAACTACACCGAACACGTCTGCTTTCAAAACCACCCCGACTACCCCGATCGCGCTGGGTACTTTCGCCAGGGGGCGCCCATCGCCATTGACGATGTCACCGACGCCTACGGCCATGTGCCCTGCATGCTGACGTTTTTGCAGCAGGTGCAGGTCAAGTCAAAGGCGGTGGCCCCGATTTTGGTGGGGCAAAACCTCTGGGGCCTGCTGATTGTGCACCAGTGCGACACCCAGCGCCAGTGGCAGCCCTGGGAAACGGAATTTTTGCAACACATTGCCGAACACCTGGCGATCGCCGTCAACCAGGCTCAGCTTTACCAACAGCTGCAGCAGCAGACCCAAAACCTCGAAGTCTGCGTGGTCGAGCGCACCCAAGACCTGCGCGATGCCCTGGTCGCCGCCGAGGCCGCCAACCGGGCCAAAAGCGAGTTTTTGGCCACCATGAGCCACGAGCTGCGTACCCCCCTCACCTACATCATCGGCATGTCAGCCACGCTGCTGCGCTGGTCGCTGGGTGAGTTTACCCCCCGCCAGCGCGACTACCTCTCCACTATTCAGTCCAGCGGCGAGCATCTGCTGCGGGTTATCAACGACATTTTAGACGTATCTAAAATCGAGGCCGGCCGCACCGTTTTAGAAGTGCGCCAGTTCTCCCTCACCTCCCTTTGCCGCCAGAGCGTCGATGCCTTTCGCAGCGAAGCGGCTCAGAATGACATCGACATAGCCCTCGATCTCAAGCTGCCTAAGGGTCAAGATCTCTTTGTGGCCGACCCCCGCCGGGTGCGCCAAATTTTGACCAACCTGCTCAGTAACGCCGTCAAGTTTACCCCGGCCAGTGGCAAAGTTGTTCTGCGGGTAAGGCGAGAGCAAAACGATGCCGTCTTTCAAATTGAAGACACCGGCATTGGCATCGCGGCGGCGGCTCAGCCCCTGATGTTTAAGAAATTTCAGCAGCTCGAAAGCGTGCTCCAGCGAGAGCACCAGGGCACCGGCCTGGGGCTTGCCCTCACCAAGCAGCTAGTCGAGCTCCACGGCGGCTCTATCAAGGTAAAGTCTGAGGTTGGGGTAGGCTCTATCTTCACCGTCAGGATTCCCCTCCAGCGATCGCCTGCCCCCCTAGAGATAGGGCCAGAACCCACCAACGAGCCCATGGTGGGACGGATTGTGCTGGTCGAAGACAACGAAGAAACCGCCAGCCTGATCTGCGATATGCTCACCGCCGCCGCCTATCAGGTGATCTGGGTGGTGGATGGGTCACAGGTGCGCGACCAGGTCGAGCTGCTTCAGCCCGCGGCCGTCATTACCAGCCTTACCCTGGCCAGCGCCGACGGCCGCGATATCATTGCCGCCCTGCATCAGGCCCCCGGCCCCCTGGCCCCCAAAATTCTCGCCCTCATTGACCTAGACAACAGCACCCAGGCCGAGCAAGCCCTCAAAGCCGGGGCCAACGACTGCGTGGGCAAACCCATCGACCCCCGCCAGCTCCTGTCTACGGTCAATGCGGTGATGACGCAGCCGGTGTCGACGCCCCCATCCCTTAGACAGGGGCAGACGGAGGGCAGATGAGGCGGGGTAGCTCAAAACCAGCGTGGGCACCGTCCCCCAGAACAGTGCCCACGCTACAAATGCTAGAAAAAGGTTAAAACAGCCTTAGCTTGGATTGTTCGTGATTCTCAGCCAACCTCGGTAGGACAGGCTAGAGGCCCATCTCACAAGCGGGTAGTCCTTCAAGTCTTGAGGGGTCTCTAGAAGAACTCTTGTGGGATAGCCGTTTTGGCTGTCCACTCTACGCGATCAGGTTTCTGAGTTAGAAGCCTGGCCACCAAGGACCGGAGTCAGGTAGGCCACCAGCGCCCCGATCAGAAAGCCGGATACGTTGCGTATGAGGGGCAGCCACTCGCTGGTGCGCGTAACTACTGGGCCAATGCCAAAGGCAAAGAACAAAATGCCCCACAGCGGCGAAAAAATGAGCACCCACTGCCAGGCAAACCCCTGGCCGGGCTTGCGGGAGTGGGCGGCAAAGCCACAGATAACTCCACCCAAAATGGATGTGATCAGCGTCAAAATCCACTGCTCCTGGGGCAGGCCGGGCACCACGTTGCAGCCCCCCTGGCGCAGACAGCCCTGAATCGACTCCAGGGCGCTGAGTATAGAGTTGTCTTCGCCGTTTTCGCGCACAAAGAATTGATTGCCGTAGCGGGTTTGCAGCTCAATCCAAAAGGTGCGGGGCAGCAGGTCGTAGACGGCATCGCCGACGCTGAAGTTGAGCAGGTTGCCGCCGCGGGGGTCGGCCACCAGCATCACGCTGTGGTCATCGAGGCCCCAAAAATCTTTTACCGCGCGGCCTGGGGTTTGGTCGTACTGGGTCAGCACCCGCAGCTTCCAGCCGGTTTCGGTTTCAAACTGGTTGAGCTGAGAATCCAGGTTTTCTTCCTGGCGGGCGCTGAGCGACTTGGCCAGGTCAATGATGGCGGTTTGGGTGTTGGGCAAAAGTTCGGGATTGTCGTAGGCCAGGGCCGGGGCCATTGGCAGCCAGGCGCACAGGCTTACGACACAAATGACCAAAATGTTCAGCGCGTTTCTCATACTGGCTTGCCGTAAAAACATGAAACTGACCAAAACGACAAAGGCGAACCACAGGTAGCCGTGGGTAAGGACCATAGTGGAGCATGTTCCTTAATCTAGTCTATATCTTTGTTAACAGTTGTTTACATAACTCTAATGTTTCTCTACCCGCTCGGCAAGGCACCCGCTTCCTAGGGTCGTTTAAGCAACGGGCAGTTTTGCCCCGCCAATGATCGTCGGTGGCTCCCAGAGGGGCTCTCCGGCTATCGGCAGTCGTTCAAGGGCGATCTTATCTATCGGCCAGGGCGCAAGCGAGTGGTGTCGTTGGCACCGGCGTACCCGGCACAGACTGTCGTGGCACACTAGGGGCAACTAATGCGTTGGAGAGCCTGATGCTAAACCGCTTCAGACTCTTTTTCCTGTGCCTCTTCCTTTCGTGAATTATTCAGGTTTTTCATCCCCACAGGGGGGAAGTCGCGCCGCCTTTGGCCGCCCTCACTTACTCCGTGATTCGCCCAGTTAGGGGCGAGCTGGCGATCGCCTTGCCCTGCACCGGAATGCGCCCGGCTCTGTAGGCGAGGCGGCCGGCCAGGGTGGCAAGACCCATGGCGCGGCCCATGGCGATGGGGTCGGCGGCTTTGGCGATCGCAGTGTTAATCAGCAGCGCGTCGGCTCCCATTTCCATCGCTTCGGCGGCTTCGCTGGGGGTGCCAATGCCCGCATCGACTACCACGGGTATCGTGGCATTTTCGATAATGATTTGAATGTTGGCGGCGTTGCGAATGCCCTGA
>DASQNN010000386.1:0-2564 GCA_035644955.1 Nodosilinea sp.
AGCCGCGACTGCTCCAGCACCGCCCCAGGAATATCCTCAAACCGAGGCAAGAACCCGTCTGATTCATGGAGGGGCATGGGGTAGATTTGCCCGTTGGCCAGGTACACGCCGCCCGCGTGGGAGGGGTAGCCGGGGTCCATCAGCAGAGCAAAGTCACCGGGGTTGAGCACCGCCAGGGGCAGGTGGGCGGTGCCCTCCTGGGAGCCAATCAGCAGCAGCACCTCGGTTTCGGGGTCGACCGACACCCCAAACTTGTCAGTGTACCAGTGGGCAGCGGCTTCCCGAAACCCTTGGGTGCCCGAAAACAGGCAGTAGCCGTGGGTGCTGGGGTCGGGTAGGGCGGCGGCGATCGCCTCTAGTACGTGGGGCGGGGTGGGCAAATCTGACGAGCCCAGCGACAGATCCACAATGGTCTTGCCGGCCGCCCGGGCAGAGGCCTTGGCCCGATCCATATCGGCAAACACGTTGGCCTGTAGGGGCCTCATTCGCTGGGCAATTTGCATAGGGCTGGGGGTGGGTAGGTGGACCTGCCTCTGGCAAAACAGGGTGAGTAGGATGGCGAAGAATCAAGGGAACAACCATTATATAGCGATGGCCATTGCGCTCAGGACAGCGCCCCTTGACACGGTTGAAAACCGTTGCTTTGGCTCGCTCCCCGCAGGTCGCTCTATCAACAGCCAAGGTCAACAGCCGCTCTATCAACAGCCAGGGTAAACAGCCGTCAAGGTGTAACAGATCATGTCGCTTCGAGCTCCTGATAGAGTTGGGCAGCACCACTTGCGCACCCTATACTAAGAGCCTTTTTTACACCCGTTTACTCTAGGGTTCGTTCTGCTATGACCCGAGTTCAGCCTAAAGATTTAGGCAATGCCTACCCCGCGCTGTGCAACTTTCTGAGGCTCACTTCGTTGACTCTGGCGGCTCCCCAGCTAGCGCTGACGGTGCAGGTAGGCGATGACTGGCGTCACAGTGGGGTCATGAACTACGGTCACCTGCCCGCCGCCGCCCTGCGAGAGGTTCTGTCGAGCCAGCCAGTGCCAGACGCGACCCTAGACGGAGAGCAACTTTCCCTGAGCACCCACAGCCGATCGCCCCTCCACCCTGAGGTCAGCGCTGATGCCGTGCTGGTGGGTCGCCTACACACCAGCACTCGGTACCGGCTCACGGTTTATGTGCCTGGGTTGGCCATAGCTAGCCTAAGCGAGGTGCAAGTCAAAACCCTCCAGTACCTCAGCCAGCAGCTGCTGCTGTGCCTCACCCTGGTTCAGTCGGCTAGCCCGGTTTCCCAGGCTGGGGTTGCGCCCGCTCTCCCGGCAGTGTTGCCGCCCAGCCACCTCGATCTCTTGTCGGTGGTAGAGCTAAGCCCCAGCCGCCCCACCAGCGATCGCCTGCACCAGGGGCATCCGCGCCTGGTAGATTTGGTGGCTCAGCTCCAGGCCTGTTTGTCTTATCAGCAGTTGGGCCGGCTGTTGGCCACCTATTTACCCTACTTTTTTTCCCACCAGTCGGGGCGCCTGGTGCTGTTTTCAAGCTCCCGGGAGGCGTTGACGGTGATCACCGAATGGGGCGACGAGAAGCCGTTCGCGGTGGTTGACCAACAGTGCTGCTATTCTCAAATTCAGCTGTCGGGTCAGCAGCCCGGAATTGGCCAGGAGTGCCGCCAGTGCGAGGTAGAGCATTGCCTTGCCCAAACCACCAAGTGCATTGTGCTGGGCATGGTCAATGACACCACCTGTGTGGTGCAGCTGGTGCAATCGGAACCTGAACCGTTTAATCCGGTGCAAACGGCGCTGCTCAAAACGCTGTCTGAGCAAATTTTGTTTGTGATGCAGCGGCTATTGCTGCTCGAAGATTTGCAAGATCAGGCCCTGAAAGACCCGTTGACCGGTTTGCTCAACCGCCGCCACGCTGAAGCCGTGCTCAACAACCTGTGCCATGCCGCCAACGGGCAGCAGAACATCAGCATTATTCTGATTGATATTGATCACTTCAAAGCCGTCAACGATACCTACGGCCACCAGGCGGGCGATGCCGTGCTGAAGAATATCGGCATCCTGCTGCGGGGCCACGTGCGATCGCAGGACATTGTCTGCCGCTACGGCGGTGAAGAGTTTTGCATGGTGCTGCTCGACACCTCCACCGAAATTGCCCTTAGGCGGGCCGAAAAAATTCGGCGGGCCGTAAAGTACGTCACCAGTACGTTTAATGGCAAGGTGCTGCCGCCCCTGACAATTTCGTTGGGGGTAGCCAGCTTTCCCCACCACGGCCAAACGCCGCACACCCTCATTACCCTGGCCGACAAGGCGCTGTACTGGGCCAAAAACCACGGCCGCGATCGCGCCATCAGCGTCGATCAAATGCTCGCTGCCAAGGGTTAGTAATTATTTTGATTGCCAACCCCTGGTGACAGGCGTGGCAGTCTGAGCAGATTTTGTATCCTTAGGGTCTCGCCCAGACTGGTCTTGGGTGACCATCGCACTGGGGATGCCCAACAACCTATGGGCACAGGCAATCAAAGCGACCTGCTTGGGTTTCCCTGCGCTTACCTACGGCCGGTCTTCTAA
>DASQNN010000387.1:0-31490 GCA_035644955.1 Nodosilinea sp.
CGCCGATCGCGCCGTGCCAGAAGACGCCAGGCGATCGGCGTAGCGGGTGGTTTCGGGCAGGCGGTATTTTGTGCTGCATCGCAGCACCAGGTCGATGGCGGTTTCGAGCGTGGTGTAGTGGCCGGGGGAAATGTACAGGGGCTTGGTGTTGGCACGGTTGCGCAGCACAGCTCCAATCCTCTCTCCCCGATCCATTAGCGGTACCCAGGTGCCTTTGTCGGTGGGCACCTCAACGTGGGTGCCGACCAGACGCGACTTGGCCACGCCAACGGTGGGGCGATCGCACAGCAACCCCAAATGCGACGCAATCCCCAGCCGCCGAGGATGCGCTATCCCCTGACCGTCGCAGAGAATCACATCGGGCTCGGTTTTGAGCTGCGCCAGCGCCGCCAGCACCGCAGGTACCTCTCGAAACGACAGCAGCCCCGGCACGTAGGGAAAGACGGTAGGCTGTCGTACCAGCACCTCATCCACCGGAGTCAGGTCTGGAAACGACAGCACCACCACGGCGGCGCGGGTGGTTTCGCCCTCATTCTCAAACCCCGCATCCACCCCGGCGACGTAGCGAATCGGGTTGGGCAGGCGGTCTTGAAGAACAATCTGGGGCGCGAGGGTTTGCTGAAGGGCGATCGCCTCAGCGGGCGTCGTCGGCCAGTGCTCTGGAAACTGAATTTGCATGGGCAAAGCCCTCGTTACGCCGTAGCCTCTACCTTGCCGCAAATGTCATAGTAGAAACAATGCTCGTTAGAAGGAGACGCCAAATAACTTGGCATGCATGTGATTACGCGTAAGCGGCTCAACGAGTTTGCTGCACTGCATCCGAATACACGCAGTGCCCTGGCTCAGTGGTACAGGATTGTTAAAGAGAATAACTTCTCCAATTTCGCTGAACTTCGGCAGCTCATTCCGTCTGCTGATCAAGTCGGAAAATTGACCGTTTTTAATATTGGAGGCAACAAGGCCCGGCTGGTTGCAGCTATTCACTACAACCGAAGCAAAGTTTACATCCGAGCTATATTGACCCACGCAGAATACGACGAAGGGAGATGGAAAGAATGATTCAGAGTATTAATCTCGATCAAACTATTGCTGCCTGGCAACCAATCGCTAATACAGTATACGTTCCCCATTCCGACGAACAATATGAGCGGTTAGTCGCTTTACTAGATAGCCTCATTGATCAGGTGGGCGAAGATGAAGAACATCCGCTTGCTTCAATGATGGATGTTATTGGTGCCTTAATCGAAAACTACGAAACAAAGTACATTCCTGTATTAGAAGAGATTGCCTAGCGGTATGAGCAGGCAGTCTGAATCGATAATCCAATTAGGCCGACGTATCGCACTAGTTATTATGGCTACCCTACAAGCTGCTTAGCCCATGGAAAGAATTTGCTAAAGCTCCTCAATCTCAAACCCTAGACCGTAAACCCTCCAACTACTGCCATGCTAGGGTGATCATGCCCTTCACTGCCTCACCTTTATGACTAATCGTCTGGCAGATTCTTCCAGTCTGTATCTGCGTAAGCATGCCGAAAACCCGATCGATTGGTGGCCCTGGTGTGATGAGGCGCTAGAGCGGGCTAGGCAGGATGACAAGCCAATTTTTCTGTCAATCGGTTACTCTAGCTGCCACTGGTGCACGGTGATGGAGGGCGAGGCCTTTTCGGATGAGGCGATCGCCGCCTACATGAACGCCAACTTCATTCCCATTAAGGTCGATCGCGAAGAGCGACCTGATATCGACAGCATCTATATGCAGGTGCTGCAAATGCTCACTGGGCAGGGGGGCTGGCCGTTGAACGTGATGCTGCATCCTGAAACACGGGTGCCGTTTTATGGGGGCACCTACTTTCCCCTAGAGCAGAAGTACGGGCGACCTGGGTTCTTGCAGGTGCTCACGGCCCTGCGCCAGTTCTACGACACCGAAAAATCTCGCTTAGCTGAAATCACCGAGGCGGTGATGGGCAACTTGCACCAGGGAGCGCAGCTTTCCGATGCTCCGGTGATGCCATCGGCGGAGGTGCTCTATGCCGGGCTGACCACCAACGCCACAATTCTGGTGCCTTCGGGCCAGGGCACCTGTTTCCCGATGATTCCCTATGCGGCGGCGGTGCTGGGCGGGCTGCGGTTTGATCTGGAGCTGGATGTAGCCCATATCTGCGGCCAGCGGGGGCGAGATATGGCCCTGGGCGGCATCTATGACCATGTGGGCGGCGGCTTTCACCGCTACACCGTAGACCCCAGCTGGACGGTGCCCCACTTTGAAAAAATGCTCTACGACAACGGCATGATTGTGGAGTATCTGGCTGACCTGTGGGCTAGCGGGCAGCCAGAACCGGCCTTTGAGCGGGCGATCGCCCTTACCCACACCTGGCTCCTGCGCGAGATGACCGCCCCTGGAGACGGGACTGGAGGTTATTTCTATGCCGCCCAAGATGCTGACAGCTTTGTCACCGCCAACGACGTTGAGCCAGAGGAAGGCGCATTCTACGCCTGGCCCTACAAGACTTTGGAATCGGCACTGACCGCCGACCAGCTAAAGGCATTGGCGAATGCTTTTGCGGTGACCCCAGGGGGCAACTTTGAGGGGCAAATTGTGCTGCAACGGTTCGACCTTGGCCCCCTCCCCACCGAGATCGAATCGGCCCTCGATCGGCTCTTTACCCTGCGCTACGGCACCCCAGCGGTTGAGCTAGAGACTTTTCCCCCGGCGACCGACAACCAGGCGGCTAAAACCCAGACCTGGCCGGGCCGCATTCCCCCCGTCACCGACACCAAGCTGATCGTGGCCTGGAACAGTCTGATGATTTCTGGCTTGGCCAGGGCGGCGACGGTGTTCCAAAACCCCGATTATCTGGCCACCGCTGTAACCGCTGCCGAGCATATTTGTCAACATCAGTGGACTGGCAGTCAGCTGCACCGCCTGGGCTACGACGGCATTCCCCAGGTGCAGGCCCAATCTGAAGACTACGCCCTGCTAATCAAAGCGTTCCTTGACCTGCATCAGGCCAACTTAGCCATGCCAGGCTCCGCCACCGCCACTGACTGGTTGACGCTGGCGATTTCGACCCAGCAGGAGTTCGACCATTTGCTGTGGAGTGCTGACCAGGGTGCCTATTTCAGCACCGCCGCTGGCGAAGATTTGCTGGTGCAGGAACGCCCCTATCAAGACAGCGCCACTCCGGCGGCAAATGGGATAGCTGTCGCCAACCTCGTCCGTCTCTCGCTGCTCACCGGCAACTTGGATTATTTAGATCGCGCCGATCGCACCCTGCAAGCCTTTAGCACTGTCATGGAGCAGATTCCTCGCGCCTGCCCGAGTTTGCTGGCGGGCCTCAACTGGTTTCGTAACGGCACCGTGGTCAAGGCTGTAGCAGAAATCATTCCTGAATTAGCGACAGAATACTGGCCGACGACTGTTTTCGCAGTTTCCAACGATCTGTCCGCTGGGGCCGTAGGTATGGTGTGCCGAGGCACCACCTGTTTAGCCGTGGCAGACTCTACGGATAAACTACGGCAGCAGTTGCAAACCCTCCGGCCTCGCTAATCTATGCCCCACAACCCAAATTTGTACCAGGTGCTGCGCGATCGCATCCACCAGTCGCCCCAGGGCCGCATCACCTTTGCCGACTTTATGGAGTTGGCCCTCTACCATCCCCAGGGCGGCTACTACACCACCAAAGACGCCACCCTGGGGTTTGAAGGAGACTTCGTTACCTCCGCCCACCTGGGCCACGACTTTGGCGAACTGCTGGCCACTCAATTTGCCGAAATGTGGGAGCATCTGAGCCGTCCACAGCCTTTTTCGCTGGTAGAAATGGGAGCGGGCCAAGGGCTGATCGCCGCCGATGCGCTAGGTGCCCTGCAAAACCATTTCCCCGACTGCTTTGCCGCCCTGAGTTACCAGATCGTCGAAAAGTCTGACCTTCTGCGGGCCGCTCAAGAGCAGCGCCTTTTACCGTGGGCTGGACGAGTCACCTGGCTAGATTTAGAAAACATCCCCGATGACAGCATCACCGGCTGTTTTTTCACTAACGAACTGGTCGATGCCCTGCCCGTGCACCAGGTCGTGATAACAGAATCGGGTTTGCAGGAAGTCTATGTCACCCTGAGCGACAGCCCAGACGCCCCTGTAGTAGAGGTCTTGGCTGCGCCATCAACTCCGCGTTTAGCCGATTACTTTACATTTGTGGGCATTGATCTAGCTGATCCCCAATACGCCCCCAGCTACCGCACTGAAGTTCACCTGGCTGCGCTGGACTGGATGAAAACCGTCGCCGCCAAGCTGCACCGGGGCTACGTACTCACCGTTGACTACGGCTACCCCGCCAGCCGCTACTACAGCCGCGCCCGCGCCCAGGGCACGCTCCAGTGCTACTACCAGCACGCCCACCACAACGACCCCTATAGCCACCTGGGCCACCAAGACATTACCGCCCACGTCAACTTCACTGCCCTAGAGCGCCAGGGTGAGCAATGTGGGTTAGAAACCATTGGTGCTACCCAGCAGGGCATGTTTCTGATGGCGCTGGGTTTGGGCGATCGCATCGCCGCCCTGGGCCAAATTCAGGCCAGTGACCCCACCACCGTCAGCCTCGCCATTCAGCGGCGCGAGAAGCTGCACCAGCTGATCAACCCCATGGGCCTAGGGAATTTTGTGGTGCTGGTGCAGGGCAAGGGCCTCTCGGCAGAGGCAAAGGTCCTAAAAGGGCTAACGATTCCCCCGCTGATGTAGAGCCAGCTCGACTCTAATCTCTGCCTGGGCACCCCACCCCCCATCGCTGTGGGCACAGCAAAAAAAGGGGTTGCTGAACGCAGATATGAAGCAAAAAATCAACGTCTCTCGTAGGGGCAAACGGCATTTGCCCCTACCTAAATTCATGCCTCAATTCCGCAACGCCCAAAAAAAGCCCTCCGACAATGTTTACTGTCGGAGGGCTACGTCACAGGCGCAGACAAACTTTTCTTCAACCCTAACTTCCCCATCGTTGCGGAGGGAGGTCCAGGTGGGCGGCACCCACCCTACCCGTTAGATGGTGATCCAGCCGAACCACGACAGCACCACCGCCACGGCTATCAGGGTGAAGAAGATGGCCAACCCAGCCGTTACCGCCCCAGCTACCTTGCGCACCACGGCGGGCGTCTCCATCCAGTCGCCCTGGGCAAGGCGGCGATCGCTCGAAAAGTCGTAACCCAGCGACTCTAGGGTGGTCAGGTGGTCGCGGGTGTAGCGGGGTATGCGCTCAAAGGGCAGTTCCCCCAGCGATCGCAGGGGCAGCACCCGCCGCCGCTGGTACGGTACCGTGCGATCGCCAAAATTGGTCACATATTCCTCACTGCTCATCAGGGCATTTACTAGCCCCTCAACCCCCTTCGTCGCCAGCACAATTGACCAGGCCAGGGTTTCTTTCTCGTCGTAGACATTGCGACCGAGCAACCGCTGCACGCACAGTTCTGCAAAGCGGTAGTTGTTATTTACCTCATAGTTCCAGGTGCGAAACGCATCTGAAATCACCAGCCCCCGCACAAAATCTTTCACCGAAATTAATCCCCCGCGCAGCTGCGACTCCAGCAGCATTTGGCGGTTGCTCTTCAACATTTGCTGCTCATGAAAAACCTGTCGGTAGGCCGCCGTAATTAAGGCATCCACCTCTTCAGGAGCGTGGTTTTGCTCCAGAGTAAAAATTCCAGACTGCTCATCTCCGGGCACCTCATAGCCCTCCACTCGCTGGTTTTGGCTGCTGGGTGCGTAGGCTAATAGCGGCAAAGTCACAACTATTTTTCCTCCAGATGCAAGATAAAAATGTATTAGTCTGCCAAGACTGAGGTCGGTCAACCTGACCACCCCAGGCATGATTTCCAACCGCTAAAGCGCCCTTAGCTTTGTCAAGTGCAGGCAAAAACGGTTAAGACTTAGCCTAAAAGAAGGGGGGATCAGAGGTTCTTGTTTCGACAGAGAGAGTAACAAACGATCACGTTTCTTCAAGATTGCAGAGGCAAGATTATTTCTTATGATTGTCTACCAGCCAAAGGCCGACAGGGGTGCCAGCTCCTTTTCCTGCTCGCCTTTTCCCTCGGCGGCGGGCTCCGCCAGGCGCGACTCAGCGCAAAATGAAGCGGTGCTAAAACCGCCAAATCGCTTCACCACGCTGGTGCGCAGCCGCAGGTCGGGGTTGGCAAACCAAAATCGCTCCACCGAGCTCATGGTTTCGTATTCCGTAATGAGCAATAGCCCGCCATCACCGTCAATTTCGTAGCGGCCAATAATGGGCACAATTTCGGCATAGCCTCGCTCCCGCAGCAGCTGGCCACGGCTGGGGTCATCGGCATCGGGCACCAGAGCAAACACGGTGCTGCCTTCGTGGTTTTCGTCATCCTTATCCCAGGCCATCGACCCCTGCCAAGTGACGTAGGCTCCTCCCACCGCCAGGGCGGGGTCGACTTCGTGGAGTTGGCAAATTTCGGCCACTTTGGGATGGCCCAGATCTAACGCCTCTACCGAAATCGTAGAGCCGCCCAGCTCAGCCCGGCGAAAGGGCAGGTGATGGGTCGTGCGCTGGGAGTTCCACTGGCCCGCACTCATGCGGAAAAAGTCCATTACTTCCATGGGGCAGGTCTCTAATTGCTTGCTAGCGTTCTCAAAAATGTATCGACAATACATTGACTCAGCAAGGCCAGCGGCGGTGCCGAGTTGGCCTTTATGGATCATACCGCTGTCTATGGAGTCAGTGCAGGCGATCGCGATCAGGAAGGGCGCGATCGCCCCCAAGGAGCGGGTCTAACTCCCCCAGAGCGGTCAGGCCTACGCCGTCCCGACAGGCTCTCAAAACAGCCCATTGTTGCGAAATGTTACGTTAACTGAGAGGAATTGGGGGCCCTGGCGAGGGGGCTAAAGTGCCCAGAATGACTGATTTTTTTCGCTTTGCCCCTGCCGTGAAGATGGCTTTCCCTTAATAACTTGTAAAAGATAAAGACACAGCAGCGGTGTATAAACATGTCTGGAGGGTTAATGAATTAGCGAAAGCCAATTCAGGCAACGGTTTCAAGGAATGTTGCGGATCGCTTACAGAGCCGCCCGTTCTCCTTCTCATCAGCCTTCTTAATCAAGGGTATCGAGCAGATTATGTCGAAGCTTGAACAACCTTGAAGAAAAGTAAACTAGATGAGAAAACCGAGCCCGCTGATCTTTAAGATCCTTCCTATAGATTGGTTAGACAGCTCCGGCTGAACTAATGATTAACTCGGTCAACTGACCGTTTCAAGCAAACTCAGCGACAAAAAATTAGGAGACTTGAGTCGATGTTTGACGCATACACTAAAGTTGTTTCCCAGGCTGATGCAAGAGGGGACTTTCTGTCCACCGATCAACTGGATGCTCTGGGTCGTGTTACTGGCGATGGTCTGAAGCGGATTGACGCTGTAAACCGCATGACCGGTAGCGCTTCTACCATCGTTTCTAGCGCCGCTCGTGCCCTGTTCTCTGAGCAGCCTCAGCTGATTGCTCCTGGCGGCAACGCTTACACCAACCGTCGCATGGCCGCTTGCCTGCGCGACATGGAAATCATCCTGCGTTACGTAACCTACGCCACCTTCATCGGTGACGCTAGTGTCCTCAACGATCGCTGCCTGAACGGTCTCCGCGAGACCTACGCAGCTCTGGGTGTTCCCGGTGCTTCTGTGGCTGCTGGTGTTGAAAAAATGAAAGCTTCTGCCGTTTCCATCGTCATGGATGAAGCCAACATCACCAAAGGCGACTGTAGCTCTCTGCAGTCTGAAATCGCTAGCTACTTTGACCTAGCTGCGGCTGCTGTTGCTTAGGCTGAGGGTTAAGTTAACCTCAACCCGCACTGATACCAGTGCAAGCATTGCTTGTGTATTCATTTGCTGTGAAACGAAACAAGGAGAACTTTTAGTATGAAAACCCCTTTAACCGAAGCAGTTGCTGCTGCTGATTCCCAAGGTCGCTTTTTGAGCGCTTCTGAGCTGCAAGTCGCTTTTGGCCGTCTGCGTCAAGCCACCTCCGGCATCGAAGCCGCCAAAGCTCTGACCAACAAAGCTGATTCTCTGGTCAGCGGCGCTGCTCAAGCTGTTTACAACAAGTTCCCCTACACCACCCAAATGCAAGGGAACAACTACGCTTCTGACGAGCGTGGCAAAAACAAGTGCGCCCGTGACATCGGCTACTACCTCCGCATGGTCACCTACTGCTGCGTAGCCGGTGGTACTGGCCCCATGGATGAGTACCTGATTGCTGGTCTCGATGAAATCAACAGCACCTTCGAACTGTCCCCCAGCTGGTACGTCGAAGCGCTGAAGTACATCAAAGCCAACCACGGTATCTCTGGCGATGCTGCTACTGAAGCTAACTCCTACATCGACTATGCCATCAACGCTCTAAGCTAGTTTGGCGATTGCCCGGAGGGGTAGACAGTTGTTAGCAAATTGTTAGCGATTGTTTGCTGCTCCGGGCATTGTTGTATCTATATACGCTCAAGGAGGCAACCATGGCAGTAACCACTGCGGCCGGACGCCTTGGCGTTTCGCCCTACGACGAATCGATGCGGGTAGAGCTGCGGCCCAACTGGATTGAAGGCGATGTGGAAGCGGTGATTCGCGCTGCTTACCGCCAAGTCTTTGGCAACCAGTACATTATGGCCAGCGAGCGCAATACCAGCGCCGAGTCTTTGCTGCGGCAGGGAGAGATTTCAGTTCGAGATTTTGTGCGGGCCTTGGCCCTGTCTGACCTCTATCGGGATAAATTTTTCCTGAGCGGGCCACAAAATCGCTTTATTGAGCTGAACTACAAGCACCTGCTGGGTCGGGCGCCCTACAGCCAGGACGAAATCGCCTTTCACACCGACCTCTATCACACCGAAGGCTACGCAGCGGAGATCAACTCCTATATTGATTCCCAGGAGTACCGCGACAATTTTGGGGACTATATAGTGCCCAACTATCGCGGCCACCTGACCCAGCGCAGCCAAAAAACGGTCGGATTTACCCGCTTTTTTCGGCTCTATCGAGGCTATGGTAGCAGCGATCGCAGCCAACACAGCGGTATGCGCTCAGTGCTAGGGTCTGAAATCGCCAAAAACTCTGCATCGCCCGTGGGCAGCGGGGCTACTGGCGCCGCCATTGTCGGTGGGTCTGGAGGCGATCGCGAGAAGCTCTACCGGGTGCGGGTGACCCAGGCCACCAGGCCGGGCAGCCCCCAGGTGCGTCGTATCTGCACTGAATTTTTAGTGCCCTACGAGCAGCTGTCTCGAAAACTTCAACAAGTTAACCGCTCCGGCGGTCGGGTAACTAAAGTCGACCTGGCCTAGGCTGCGGCTTTAATAGCTGATCTGGCGGAGTGCTTGGTCTTGCCTTAGCAGGGCCACGTTAGTTCTTTCTCGGTGGTGGGGCAGCTACAGCCTAGGCTTGAGTAGCTCGACCCTGGGGAAGGCTGGCTTAAGTGCTGCGCCAGTTTTGATTTTGCTGTGTTGATGCTCACTGTGTTGATAAGGAGGATAATCCTGTGCCTATTACAACGGCAGCGTCCCGGTTGGGGACTGCTGCATATGATGAAGCCTCGCCCGTAGAGCTTCGCGCCAACTGGACTGCCGACGACGCCGAAGTAGTTATTCGGGCCGTCTATCGTCAACTGCTGGGTAACGACTACCTGATGAAATCGGAGCGGCTGGTCGGGGCCGAGTCACTCCTCAAGAACGGCTACATCAGCCTGCGCGATTTTGTGCGGGCTGTGGCCAAGTCTGAACTGTACAAAGAAAAATTCTTTTACGGCAACTTCCAGACTCGGGTCATTGAGCTGCACACTAAGCACCTGCTAGGTCGGGCCGTCTACGATGAGACCGAAGTGGTCGAGCACCTCGATCGCTACGAAAACGAAGGCTACGACGCCGACGTTGACTCCTTCATCGACAGCGAAGAGTACCAGACCAACTTTGGCGACAATACAGTGCCCTACTACCGTAGCTTTGTCTACCAGGCAGGGCAACGGTCGGTGGGCTTTACCCGCATGTTCCAAATGTATCGGGGCTACGCCACCAGCGACACCTCCCAGGCCGGTGGCAGAAAGTCTCGCCTGGCGAACGAACTGGGCCGCAACACCTCTTCGTCGGTGGTTGCCCCTACCAGCGCAGCGGCTGGCTGGTCGGCTCAGGCCAACAAGATGAACACCCCCAGCCAAGCCCTGGGTGGGTCTACCCCCTACGGCACCGGCGCTGGTAAGGTTTACCGGGTAGAAGTGGTGGGGGCTAACCTGCCCCGCTACCCCAAGGTGCGGCGCGTTAACACCGCCTATCTGGTGCCCTACGAGCAGCTGTCGGCCAAACTGCAGCAGATCAACAAGCAGGGTGGCAGGGTAACCAACGTTACCGTCGCCAGCCTCTAGATCAGTCATACGCTAGGTGAGCCCTAGGGTTCGCCTAGCGTCGTTTCAATCACCGAATTCGAGATCTTGCAACGACCAGGAGAGTTTTCTATGCTCGCTCAAAACGCCTTTGGTAGCCAAACTACCTCCCCTTCCGGAAGCCGTGTTTTCCTTTACGAAGTAGAGGGGCTGCGCCAAAACGAGGAGACCGACCAAAACAGCTATTCCATCCGCCAGAGCGGCAGTGTGTTCATCAAAGTGCCCTACAGCCGCATGAACGAAGAAATGCAGCGCATTACTCGCATGGGTGGCAAAATCCTCAGCATTCAGCCCCTAGCTGCTAACTAGGTTACGGCTTAACGCTGGAGCATGGGGATGAAACAGGATCCGCAGTCGCTGGTCAATGCCAATGGGGAGTCTCTAACGGTGGGTCAGGCCATTGAGAACCTGAGGCAAACCGCCGATACGGGACTGCGCTACTATGCGGCTTGGTGGCTTGGGCGCTTTCGCGTGGCCGAGCCCGAGGCCATTGAGGCGCTGGTGGCGGCGCTAGAGGACGAGAGCGATCGCGCCCCCGACGGGGGGTATCCACTGCGGCGCAATGCAGCCCGGGCGCTGGGCAAACTGGGCGATCGCACCGTTGTTCCCGCCCTGATTCAGTGCCTCAGCTGCGACGACTACTACGTGCGCGAGTCTGCCGCCCAGGCCCTGGAGTCTTTGGGCGACCCCCGGGCGATTTCGCCGCTGAGGAGGTTGCTGGCCGGAGGCGTTACCGCCGCCGTTACCGTACCCGGCAAGCCTCACCTGGTACAGCCCTACAACGCTGTGCTAGAGGCCCTGGGCAGCTTGGGTGCCACCGATGCCGTCGATGAGATTGCCCCCTTTCTAGAGCACGAGGTGGACCAGGTGCAGAATGCCGCCACCCGCGCCCTCTACCAGCTCACCGGGGACGCAACCTACTGCGATCGCCTGGTGCAGCGCCTGCAGGAACCCAACCTACAGCTCAGGCGATCGGCCATGATGGATTTGGGTGCGATCGGCTACCTGCCCGCCGCCCAGCCTATTGCCGCGACCCTGGCCGAAAACAGCCTTAAGCTCATTGCCCTGCAGGGCGTTCTAGAAACTCACCTGCGGCAGACCCACTTCCCCCAGGCCGGCCTGACCGCCGAAGCCCGCCAGGTTTTGGCGTTAATGGATGAGCTACTGTAAATAGTGTTTGGTACAGACCGGTCTGGAGAACAGTTAGGCGTGGGTGCGACCGTAGCAGAGCTCATTCAGGCGATCGAAACCGCCGATTCCAAAGGTGCCATGGTGGTGGCGGCCCGAAATTTGGCTGCCGCCCAAAATGTCGCCGCCATTCCCACCCTAATCACCGTGCTGGGCTACAACAACCCCGGCGCGGCCGTAGCGGCGGTGGATGGGTTGGCCGCGTTGGGCAGCGCCGCTGTGCCCGCCCTGCTCGAACAAATTGACGGCTACAACTATGGCGCTCGCGCCTGGGCGATCCGCGCCGTGGCGCTGATTGGTGACCCGCGCGCCCTGCCCGTGCTGCTTGAAACGGCCAAGGGCGACTTTGCCCTCAGTGTGCGCCGTGCCGCAGCGCGAGGGCTCGGCACTATCAACTGGGCGCTGCTGCCCCCTGACCAGGCGGCCTCAGGCCAAAGCGACGTGCTAGAGGTATTGACCCAGGCTACTGACGACCCAGAATGGGTGGTGCGCTACGCGGCGGTAGCCGGGTTGCAGACCCTAGCAACTGGCCTGGTAGAACCCGATCGTCAGCAACCGCTGATTCTGACCGCCTTAAATCGAGTCTTGCAGCAGGATGACACCCCTGCGGTCCAAGCCCGCGCCCGCCTGGCTTTAGACAGCCTGGAGAGCACCCCTTAAAGCCTTTACGTCGATGTTGAGAAATGCAACACATTAACTCAATTTCGAGGTATGGTCTCTATGGTTAATGCGCAGACAAACGCGTGGGGTTAGAACCGGTGGGGCTGCGTCCCAACTTTGTTTAGCCCTGGTGCGCAGCGCGCTACGTTAGACGTTGAGCGGTGGGAGTTCTATGGTGTTGACAGGTCGGTCAAATACCCCAGAAGTTTTAAAGGTGATGGGGCTGCCCGTGCACTGGCGGGCAGACTATGCGAGCTGGCTGGTGGAGCAGTATCGCCAGGGGCACGGGGCCCACGTGGTTACTCTCAACGCCGAGATGGCCATGCAGGCCGACCAAAACCCAGCCCTGCGCCAGGTCATTCTCAACGCCGAACTGGTTATCCCCGACGGGGCTGGGGTCGTGCTGTACTTTCGCACCCGAGGGCAGCGCATTGAGCGGGCACCGGGTATTGAGCTGGCTGCCGCAGTGCTCAAGCGCCTCTCGCCCCAGGAAACCGTCTTTATGTACGGCGGTGTGCCCGGTGTGGCCGATCGCGCCGGCATGTACTGGCAGCGGCAGCTGGCTGGGCTAAAGGTAGTGGGCACCCAGCACGGCTATCTCAGCCCCGAAGACCAGCCCGAATTTTTGCAGCGTTTAGAGCAGCTTCAGCCCAGCGTCATTTTTGTGGGCATGGGCGTACCCCGCCAAGAGCTGTGGATTCGTGACCACCGCCACCTCTGCCCCAACAGCGTTTGGATTGGCGTGGGCGGCAGCTTTGATATCTGGGCTGGGGTCAAAGCGCGCGCGCCCCAGTGGATGTGCGATAACCACCTGGAATGGCTGTACCGCCTCTACAAAGAGCCCTGGCGCTGGCGACGCATGCTGGCGCTGCCCCACTTTGCCCTGCGATCGCTCACCTACTTGGCCCGTTAAAGGTCACAGGTGTGGGTTTAGGGTTTAGGGTAAGACCTTGAACCTTAACCCCGACACCGTAAACCCTTTAATTTAGCCTGAGGGGTGCCAGCCCCAGATACCGCAGCCCGGCGGGGGAAACCTCAAAGCGGCAGGGCAGCACCTGTACGCCCTTCGCCATCGCCTCCCGCAGCAGCAGCCCGTAGGTGGGGTCAGTGTCGTCGCCAGGGGCAAACTCAGTGCAGTCGCCCCGGTTAATGAAGTACAGCATTACCGCCTGGGCCTGGGGAATGAGCGCCGCCAGTTCCTTCAGGTGCTTTTGCCCCCGCGTCGTCACCGTGTCGGGAAAAAGGGCTAGGGTACCCTTGGCCCAGGTGGTGTTTTTGACCTCAATATAGGTGGGAGGGGCATTCTCCTGACCAGAAATCACAAAGTCGATGCGGCTTTTGCCGTCGCCGCCGTAGCGTACCTCGGGGCGAATCGCCGTGTACTCCCCCAGTTCTGGCAGTTGCCGAGCTTCTAGCAACGACTTCACCACCCGGTTTGGCAGCGCCGTATTAGCTCCCACCCAGGTCGGCACCGTGTCGCACACCTCCGCTAGCTCCCAGGTGTAGGAGAGCTTGCGCTTGGGGTTGGGGTCGTAGGACACCAGCACCCGTCCGCCGATGCGGCAAATGCCGGTCATAGGCCCGGTATTGGGGCAGTGGGCGGTAATCATCTCACCGGTCGCTAGCTCAATATCGGCAAAAAACCGCTTGTAGCGCTTTAGCAGAGTGCCTTCGAGCAGGGGCGGAAAGGGGTAGAACCAGTCGGCGGTCATGGCGGCGGCAAAGGGTGGCCAGTGCCACCCTACCAGGAAAGCGCGGTGACTGGCACCTGGGCAAAATAGCGGCGGCGAAACTGCTCTTCTTGCAGCACGTCTAAGAATCGCTGCACCAGAGCTGGGTCAGGCGCAATGGGGTCGCGCGCAACAGGGTCAGTCTTAGAGCGAATCGTGATGCCTTGGGCCGGTGCTGTGGCCACAGCAATCTCAAACCCGGCTGACTCTAAGGCGGCTAGGCCCAGGTCCAGGCTGGTCGAGGAAAGGCGCAGCCGCTCCGCCAGCTGAGCCTGGGTCACCAGTGTCTCGGTGCGGGCCAGGTACTTGGCGATTCCCACCAGCTGCTGCCACACCTCTCCCGGCGATAGGTTCTCCACAGCCGCTGAAAAGGTCAGGGCCAGGGGCAATCCAGCCTGGGCGGCCTGCCGCTGCCAGATTTGCCAGTCGCTCCACTGCACCGGGGCCTGATCCACCACCAGCGCGGCCTCGGGCTCGGTGGGCACCGCCTGCCGCCAATCTAAAACGGGAGTGGATCGCTGGGGGTCTGGCCCTGAGGTTTCGGTTAGCACCGGGCGCACATCCACCAGCTTGACGTGGTAGCCGTGGTAGCTGTTGAAGTCGAGCTCCACCACCACATCACAGCGGCCCGGGGGCACCTCATCTCGATAGTGGCCCCACCACTCGCCAGGGAAGCCCGCCGGAGCACCGTCATCCCACAGCTCAAAGTCGGTCTTGATGAAGCTGACGGCCTTGTTTTGGCGATCGCGCAGGTTTTTGTGAAACACATTTTGAAACCAGGCGTTGCGGATTAGCAGCTTTGGCACCGGGTTGCCCATGCCGCAGGGCTCCAGCCCCTTGAGCTCTCGAAAGAGGGGCTGACCCAGCTCAGCTACAGTCACGGTTAGATCGACCTGCAGCATCGCTTGAGGCGCGCCATCGCCCCCCAACTGCTCGCGCACCATGCGGTTTAGCGCCGCCGCCAGCACCTCAATATGTTCTACCGGCAGGGTTAGCCCCGCCGCCAGGGGGTGGCCGCCAAACCCCGTCAGCAGGTCGGCCTGAGCCTGAAACAGCTGGTAGAGATCCAGCCCCGTTACCGATCGCGCCGATCCCCTGGCTAGCTGGGGGCTGCCGTCTTCGGGAGGTGGGTCAATGCGCAGCAGAATGGTGGGGCGCCCCAGGCCCTGGGCAACCTGCCCCGCCACCAGGCCCAAAATTCCCGGCTCCCACTGCTCGTCGGCCAGCACCAGGCAGCGGGTGGTGGCCAAATCTACTTGGGCAATCCGCGTCATCACCTGGTTGTAGAGATCGCGCTGGAGAGCTTTGCGGCGGGTGTTGGCCAGCTCGGCCTCGTAGGCCAGGGTTTTGGTGCGATCGCGGTCCTGACTGGTCAACAGCTCCACACAAAAACGGGCGTCGCCGTGGATGCGGCTGACGGCGTTGATGCGCGGCCCCAGGCCAAAGGAAATATCCGTAGGGCGATCGCCGGTGCGCTTGCACAGGGCCAGCAGCTCCGCCAGCCCCGGTCGGGGATAGGGTGGGTGGGGCTGGGTCTGGGTTTGCAGCCGCGCCAGCCCCACCTGGGCCAGGTAGCGACAGTCACCCCGCAGCTCCACCAGGTCGGCAATCAGGCCAATGGCCACCAGGTCTAAAACCCGCTCTAGGGGCTGGGGCGGCGACTCTAGGGCCTCGTAAAGGCCCTCCAGCAGCTTGTAGGCCACCGCCACCCCCGACAGCGTAGCCAGGGGGTGGTCGGGCGGCAGAGCGCGGGGGTTGATCAGGGCCACAGCGCCAATGTCGCCCCCCGGCAGGGTGTGGTGATCGGTCACGATCACCGCCATGCCGAGATTGCTGGCGTAGGCGATTTCGGCCCCGTTGGTGCTGCCGGTGTCGCAGGTAACAATCAGCGTGGCGCCCCAGTCCGCCAGCTGGTCGAGGCCCCGCCGCGACAGCCCGTGGGATTCGCTGAGGCGATTGGGAATGTAGTAGGTGAGGCGATCGCCCTTGGGAATCAACGCCCCCAGCCCGTCCCACAGCACGGCGGTAGAGGTGACCCCGTCGGCGTCGAAGTCGCCCCAAATGGCTACCCGCTCGCCAGCGGCAATGGCCTGCTGAAGACGGGTGACGGCGATCGCCATATCGGGCCCAAACTCCCCGGCTGGGCTAGGTTGATAAACCGCTGGGTTGAGCCAGCCGGCCAGCTCATCTAGAGAGCACACCTGTCGCTGCCACAGCACCTGGGCCAGTCGACGACTCTCCCCCGGCAGCGCCTGAGCCACCGCCGTCACCCAGCTGTCCGGGCAAGCCTCAGCCAGGGGCAGGTGCCAACGCAGCGGTAGTGCATCCATAGCTTGAATCAACGGTTAGTTAGGATTGGTCAGAACAGGCGGGGCGACGTGGTGGGGCGTTGACTGACTAGGGCAGTTTAAATAAGCTTCCGTAAAATCAAGAAAGCCTGAAATTCTACTTCAATATCCTGCGATAGGGTGGGTAGTATTAAATAGTTCCTCCCTTTGGCTGAACTATTCATATCTGCCCTCTATCCTGAGATAGATGTTGGATTTAGACCCTGCTCCACTGTCTGCTGATTTCACTGGCCAGTTTTAACCGAAAGCCCCCAGGCAATCGCTGCTTCAGCCCTCGGTCTCGCAGGCTGTCCCTGGGGTTGTGTACTCCTCACTAATTACTATGACTCAACGTAGCCACCCTGAGCTAGACGGGCAACATCCTCAAACCCTGTACACCTTTGTACTCAAACGACCTGGTCAAACCCTGCGAGAGCGGTTGGCCTGGGGCGCTGTGGGGCTATCGGTAGGGCTTGGGGTGGCCGCCGGCATCTTTCTGCTTGCCCCCCAGGCGCAATCGTGGTCGTGGCCACCCAATCGCGCCACGGCCGCTACCAATAATGTCGAAGACCCCTTCCGCCAGGGGAGCGAGCAGGCCATGGCGGCGGCAGAGCTGACCCAAACCGCCAAATTTAGTGAAGAATGGACCGAAGTGGCCCTGGGGTGGCAAAAGGCGATCGCCTACATGCGCTCGGTGCCCACCGGCAGCCCTAACGCGGCCCTTGCCCAGGCGAAAGTTGCCGAGTACGAGCGCAACCTGCAGTACGCCCAGAGCAACGTGACCACCCGTGCTGCCCGCACCCCCGCCGACAAAACCTACTGGACCCTCGGCTCCGATCGCGATCTGGTCATGGCTATTCAGGGGGCTCCCTCCCAGACCATGCAGTACCACAGTGCCTGCCAGCAAACCCTGCGCTACGGCAACAGCATTGTCGAGCTAAACAATGGCTACGTCAAACAGTACGATAACCCCGACGGTAACCTGAGGGTGCTGGCCGAAGGGCCAATGGTGGTTTCCGCCGCCGCTGCCGAGGGCAGCTGGACGCTGGGGTCTACCGAAGCCACAGTCGTGCAGATTCAGGGTACGCCTACCCGTCAGGAGCAGTACACCTCTAACCGCTTTACCACCCTGTACTACGGCAAAAGCTCTGTGCTGTTTGAAAACGGCCAGGTCATCGGCTACCTCAACTCTGACAACAACCTCAACGTGTCGTTGCAGCAGCCCGCTCTGCCGCCTGACCAAAGCCCCCCTCAGTTTTGGTCCATGGGTTCTAGCCGCACCGAGGTGCTGCGGGCCGAAGGCCAAACTCCGGTGGCCATCAGCCGCAACGACACCAACTGTGAGGAAGTGTTTCACTTTAGCGACGGCGAAGTGAGCTTTCGCCAGGGACAAGTCACCGGCTACCGCGATCGCGGCGGTGCCCTTAAAGTGCGCTAGGGGGTGCCCTGACGGACTGTGCATAGCTGGGTAACTACCGCAGGCGTGTTGAATAAGCCTTTTGGCTTGTCGGCACGCCTATTCAGCAGTCGGTAGAATAACGACACTACCCCCGAGCCGAGGGTACAGATCTACTGCATCGTTTCGGCTCAATACCCTTATGCTTAAACCTAACAACGTAGCCCGCCCTGCCCCTGTGCTGTGGATGATGCCCCCGCCGCCATTGATCTAGTCATCGTCGACGACGATGCTGAGACCTCGTGCCTGCTGCATCGGCTGTTGAGCCAGCAGGGGTACCATATTCAGGTGGCCGAAAGCGGGCAGCAGGCGATCGAATTGATCATGGCGTCTCGCCCTGGGCTAGTGCTGCTCGATCTGCTGCTGCCCGATATGGATGGCTACGCCCTCTGTCAGCAGCTCAAGCAAAACCCCCTCACCACCGAGATTCCGGTAATTGTGCTGAGCTCTCTGGTCGATTCAATCGACAAGGTCAAAGCTTTTCAGGCGGGGGCCACCGACTATATCACCAAGCCCTTTGCGGTGCAGGAGGTGCTGGTGCGGGTGCAAAACCAGCTGCGGCTGGCCCAGCAGCGACAGCAGCTGAGCCGTCAAAACGCCCTGCTCACCCAGGAGGTACAAGAGCGTACCCAGATGGAACAGGCGATGATTGCCGCCGAGATGAACTACCGCAGCATTTTTGAGAATGCGACGGTGGGCATTTTTAAGGTCTCGGCGACGGGTGAACTGCTCAGCGTCAACCCATCCATGGCGCGCCTTTACGGCTACGAGTCGGCCCAGGAGATGGTGGACACCGTGGTCGATATCAGCCGCCAGATCTATCTTCAGCCCACGCGCCGCGACGAGCTGGTGGTCTATCTCAACCGCTTCGACAAAATTACCGACGCGGAGTCAGAGGTGTTTCACAAAGACGGTACTGTCTTTTGGGTCAGCGAAGACATCTGGAAGGTGTGGGATAAAGAGGGCACCTTTTTGCACTACGAGGGCATCGTCCACGACATTAGCGAACGCCGCCAGATGGAGACCGAGCTGCGCCAGCAGCGGCAGCAGGCCGATCGCCTGCTGGTCAATATCCTGCCCTACCGCATCGCCCAGCGCCTCAAAGGCGGTGCCCGCACGATTGCCGAAAGCCTTGACCAAGTCAGCGTTTTGTTTGCCGACCTGGTTGACTTCACCGCCGCCTCCAGCGAGATGACGCCACGCCAGTTGGTCAAGCTGCTCAACGAAGTCTTCTCGATGTTTGACCAGCTGGCGGAGTTTCACCGGCTGGAAAAAATTAAAACCATTGGCGATGCCTACATGGTGGCAGGGGGCTTGCCTACCGCCAACGACGACCACGCCGCCGCGATCGCCCAGTTTGCCCTCGACATTTGCGACGCCATCAAGCAATATTCGCGTCCCGACGGCAAAACCTTTCAAATTCGAGTGGGTATCAATACAGGCTCGGTGGTCGCCGGGGTGATTGGCCGGCGCAAGTTTGCCTACGACCTCTGGGGCGACACGGTCAACATCGCCAGCCGCATGGAAGCGACCGGAGAAGCCCAGCGGATTCAGGTGACCCCAGACCTCTACGAGCGGCTCAAGGACCAGTTTAAGTTTGAGCAGCGGGGCTATGTGGCGGTCAAAGGCCGAGGCCAGATGATGACCTACTGGCTGGTGGGGCGGCTTTGATCTATGGTTAATTTGTCTTTTGCCCTTCAGCAGCGGCTGCGATCGCCCCTGATCATCGGCTCTGTTGTCGTCCACAGTCGGGTCTTGCAGTCGCCTCTCTCGGGCGTTACCGATCGCGCCTTTCGCCAGCTGGTACGCCGCTACGCCCCCGATTCCATGCTCTATACCGAGATGGTGCAGGCTACAGGGGTGTGCCACGCCCAGCAGCTCGAAAAAATCATGGATATTGACGCCGGTGAGCAGCCCATCAGCATTCAGCTGTTTGACTGCCGCCCCGACTTCATGGCCGCTGCCGCCCGCAAGGCCGTGGCCGAGGGGGCCAAAACCATTGACATCAACATGGGCTGCCCGGTCAACAAAATCACCAAAAAGGGCGGCGGGTCGTCGCTGCTGCGCCAGCCTGAAATCGCCGAGGCGATCGTTCGCACCGTAGCCGAGGCGGTGCCCGTGCCCGTCACCGTCAAAACCCGTATTGGTTGGGACGATGACCATATCAACGCCGTCGAGTTTGCTCGCCGCATGGAAGCCGCCGGGGCGCAGATGCTCACTCTCCATGGACGCACCCGCGCCCAGGGCTACCACGGCCCCGCCCGCTGGGAGTGGATTGCTAGCGTGAAAGCGGCCCTGGCCATCCCCGTTATTGCCAATGGCGATATTGTCTCGGTAGAGTCAGCGGTGCGCTGCCTGGAAGAAACCGGGGCTGACGGGGTCATGTGCTCGCGAGGCACCCTGGGCTACCCGTTTTTGGTCGGCGAAATTGACAGCTTCTTAAAAACCGGCACCGTTCCTTCCTCCCCGGCTCCAGTGGACAGGCTGCGCTGCGCCCGCGAGCACCTGGGCCTGCTGTGGCAGTACAAAGGGCAGAAGGGCATTCACCAGGCCCGCAAGCACATGGCCTGGTACGTAAAAGGCTTTGAGGGGGCCGCTCCCCTGCGTCAGCAGCTGTGCCAGATCAATACCGTCGAGGCCGGTTACGATTTACTGGATAGGGCTCTCGATCAGCTCGACTGCCCCATGGAGCAGAACGGCGCAATCGCATCCTTGGCACCCTAAGCCTTAACCCCTATAGCGTGACCTTCTACCGTAATCATCATGGTTCAAGCCCTTAACCCCAGCGCCATGAGTTTTGAGGAATTTATCCAGTGGATTCCTGAAAGCGGCGGTCGGTACGAACTTTACAGCGGGTACGTTGTCGAAATGCAGCCCACCGGAGCCCACGAACTCATTGGCGCATTTTTGGCCGAAGAGCTAACCCTACACTTTCGGCAACAAAACCTGCCCTACACCATTCCTAAAAGTGGGTTAGTTAGGCCTCAGCAGCCCGACTCGGGCTACCGCCCCGATGTAATTGTGCTCGATAAGCGTGAGCTAATCCACGAACCCCTCTGGGAAAGTGCTTCCACTGTGCAGTTTGGCAAAACGGTGCCCCTGCTGATTGAAGTGGTCAGCACCAACTGGCGCGACGACTACGGCCATAAGCTGGTGGAGTACGAAGCCATGGGCATTATGGAATACTGGATTGTAGACTATCGAGCCCTGGGTGCCATGCGCTACATCGGTCAGCCCAAACGGCCCACCATTACCCTGTGTCAGCTCGTTGAGGGCGAGTACCAAATGCAGCGATTTATCAGTGGCCAAGCGCTGGAATCAAGCACTTTCCCATTCCTAACTCTGTCTGTCGATCAGATTCTGGCATCGGCTAGCCATCGCCATCGCCAGTATGATTAGGACAGGCCAAAGCTTCTGGAGCGATGGCTATACGCCAGTTCGCCACCCGAGTTTTCGCTAATGACGGTTACCAATGTCCTAAGCGAGCTGGCCAACGCTATATTAACCTGGCCCAGCCCTGCCTTGCCCTACCCATGCCGAAAGCGGATAACCGACCCTTGACTAATGGGGTTTAAGGTAGGATTTATGGAGAACTAAACCTAAATTGCAGTTTCCACCCCTGTAACCTCTATGACCTCGTACGCCACCGCTACTGCCCGCGCCGATATGGGTGAGCTTCGCCGTCTGAGAAGCCTACTGCCCCCAGAGCTTCAGAGCTGGGTGACGGTGGAGTCGGCCATTGATGTGTCTCCGCCGTTAGTCACCTGCGAAGAGCTCGGTAAAGACCAGGTTGAGATTCAAATCGACCTGATCAAGTGGGAGCAGCTTGCCCTCGACCAGCGCAACCTGCTGTTTTGGCACGAGGTGGGCCGCATTCAAAACGACACCATCCCCCGCGACGGCTGGGAAATGGCGGCTCTGGCCATTGGCCTGGGTGGTGCCGTGGGCGAGCTATGGGTACAAGATGGCCTGCTGCTGACGCTGGCGCTGGGGCTGTGCGGGTTTTCGAGCTGGCGGCTCTACAAGCGCAACAACAACCAAAAGACTCTGGAAGAGAGCATCACTGCCGACGAGCGAGCGATTGCCATCGCCACCCGCTTTGGCTACACCCTGCCCAATGCCTACAAGAGCCTGGGCAGCGCCCTCAAAACCCTGATTGAGCAAACCCCCAAAAAGCGCCAGCGCGATCGCTACATCAAGCGCCTAGAGGCTCTCAAAAAGAGCGCTGCCAAGGCCAAAGAAAGCGCCCGCGCCGAGCGTGGCGACATGCGATCGGCCTACTAGGCTTTGTGACTGGGCCATTAGACAGGGGTCTACGCCTATGCCAGTACTCCTGAGCAAAGGCGTAGACCCCTATTTTTTGTGCCGTTGGCTAATGCTCAGCGTTCAGAGCGTGAAACATTTCGGTTACCACCGCCGAGCTCACCTCTGGGGGCAGATTGCTGCTGGCCCCAACCACCTCAAAACCCTGACCCTGAGGAATTACTCCCGTCAGCCCCGCCGCTGCTAGCAGGGGGGCGATCGCGGCATTTTCCTTCGGCAGCACCACCAGGGGGGGTGGTCCCTGCCGGTATACCCCCAGGCGCTGCACCGTCAGCTCAAAGGAACCGGCCCTAAAGGCATGATTCAGCTCACCGTCGTACTCAAACTTGCTCAGCATCAGCTGCATCGAGTAAAGCTGAGCCGGGTTGAGGGGGCTGGCCTCGGGCACCGTGCGAGCGCGACGGGTCGCCACCATGTCTAAAAAAGGCGTGCTTACCCTGGTGAGTTGATCGGCTTCGGTATCAAAGGAACGGCAGTAGGCCAGACTATCCCAGCCGGGGTTGTCGCGCAAAATCCACTTATAGCGCTGGCCGTCGCCCCGAGCGTAGAGCACCGTACCCTGCCACTGGCCGAGGTTTAGCGGTGGCTCAACGTTGCGGGTGCGTACCGAGGCAAACCCACCGCTGTTGGCGGTAGAGACCTGCCCCACAAACCGCAGACCATCCTGCCACTGCACCTGGCTGGCGCTGACGCCCCCCATAACCCCGTCGTCTAGGCTGCCCCACAGCGCTGCGATGGCCGGGTCGGGCGGCTGAAAGTCAACCAGAGTAGCCTCCTGAGAGAAGGTCATTTGCCCCAATCGCTCCAGCCAACCCTGAAGCGTGTCCTCAGGGTTAGCGGCCTGCAAAACCACCAGGGATGTATTACTTCCCTCCCTGGTTTCCGGGGGCCACGGCGTCGCCTCAACTCGGTACCCCAGGGGATGAAGCGTTGCGGTCAGATCATCGAGTCCATCGATCGCTCGGCCCAGCAGGCGCACTTCAGGCCGTAGCGGTGTGGGCGTCAAACTCGTGGTGGCTAGAGGCTTAGTCATGGCGGTACCTGTATCAGCGAGTCCTGGCAGGGTTCTCAATGCTGGAGACAAAGGCCCTGCCACATCGAAGTGGACCAGTGTTTTAAGCAGCCGTAGGGGGTTCCAAACCATAGTGATAACTTACAGCAAAATTTCGGATGGCAAATACCTGTAACGCTGCAGAGCTCCAGTAGTGGGTAGTTTTTTCTCTGGGCTTACTCATTAAACCGCCGTGCCCCCCTGGGTATGGTGAACCTATTTAAGTCCCCCAGGCTAAGGCTTGAAGCCCCCAAGGCTAAAGCTTCTATAAGGTAAACCAGGGCAGTGCATCAATCTTTTGTAAACAACACCCCCAACGCCCTGATTACCCTCTAGACCCCCAGTTTAGTAAAAGCAAGCGACTTAATCCTGAGGCTCAATCCTGAGGCCTATTAACAGCCTTAATTCAAGCCCAGTATTACTCATTATTTTGGACCCACTCCCACCGTGGGGCCGTGGTTTTCTAGAGCAGGCGCTGGTCATGCGGATTCTAATCTATTCTTACAACTACCATCCTGAGCCCATCGGCATTGCGCCACTGATGACTGAGCTAGCTGAAGGGCTGGCCGCCAGGGGCCACCAGGTGCGGGTTGTAACCGCCATGCCCAACTACCCCGAGCGCAGCATCTACCCAGAGTATCGAGGCCGCCTCTACGCCACCGAAGAGCGCAACGGTGTTGCCGTACAACGCTGCTTTGTGCTGACCTGCCCTAACCGTGGACTGGTGGGGCGACTGCTGCTAGAGTCGAGCTTTATTGCCCTCAGTCTGTGGCCAGCGCTGTGGGGTTGGCAACCCGATGTTATTCTCAACAGTAGCCCGTCGCTGCCGGCCTGCCTGCCTGTCGCGTTGCTCAAGACGCTGTTTCAGTGCCCCAGTGTGCTCAACCTGCAGGATATTTTGCCTGAGGCCGCCATTCAAACTGGGTTACTGAGCAACCCCTGGGCTATTCGTCTGCTTGAGCTGCTCGAAACGTTTGCCTACCGCAATGCCACCCGCATCAGCGTCATTGCCCAAGGGTTTCGCGATAATCTACTGGCCAAAGGAGTGCCCGATGCCAAAATGGTGCCCATCTCTAACTGGGTGGATGTCGATTTTATTACCCCTCGTCCCCAGGCGAGCAGCGAGTTTCGTCGCCGCCACCAGCTGCAAGATAAGTTTGTGGTGCTCTACACGGGCAACATTGCCGAAACCCAGGGGGTGAGAACCGCCCTGCGCGCCACCAAGGCCCTGGCGGCCTACCCCAATATTCAAATGGTGATTGTGGGTGAAGGGAAGCAGCTCGCCACCCTAGAGAAATTTCGCCAGGAACTGGGGCTGACCAACGTGTCGCTACTGCCCTTTGTTCCCCGCGCCGACCTGCCGGATATGCTGGCGGCCGCCGATGTGGGGCTGATATTGCAAAAGCACGGCATGGTGGGCTTTAATATGCCCTCTAAAACCCAGGTGCTGCTGGCCAGCGGGCGGCCTATTTTGGCCTCGGTACCGGCCCAGGGCACGGCGGCCCAGGTGGTGATCACCAGCGGCGGCGGCATAGTTGTGGCCCCCGAAAACCCTACGGCCCTGGCCAAGGGCATTCTTGAGCTGTATCACCAGCCTGAAAAAGCCGTGGTCATGGCTCGCAAGGGCCGGCAGTACGCCCTAGAACATTACTCTGCTAAGCACGCGATCGATCGCTACGAGGCGCTGTTTTACGCGCTAACGGCCTGCCCATGCCAGTCTTTGGATGGCGAGGTGATTGGCCCTACAGGCGGTGCCGAAGTAGGCGTTTGAGCAGAGTTATAGCTGTCGCCCGTCGCCCTGGGCCATTGCCCAACGGCAATGGCCTATTCTTCAATGGCTAGAGAGACTCGGTTGCCGCCGATGGAGCGCATTTCGCCAAGAAACTGCATCACCTGCTCGTAGGGCAGGTCTTGGTCGGGCAGCAGAAACACAATGTTTTCCGGGTTGCGGCTGAGGTAGGCTTCCATCTGCCCCTTTAGGGCATCGACTTCGATGGGCTGGCCGTTGAGCTGCACCTGGTTATCGCCCAAGAGCTGAACGATGAACGGATCGGCGGGCAAGGGCTGCGGCGCATTGTCGAGCTGCTCGGCGGGCAGCTGCACATCGATAAATTTCTCGCTGCCCAGGGTAAGGGTGACCACCACAAAGAAAGCCAGGATGCCCATCATCACGGTGAGCATGGGAATCAGGTCGACCTGGGGTGGTGGGGGAGCGGCCTTAGACTTAAAACGCATAGGTCAGTTATCCCAGTCGGTCGACAGTACCCACCAGGTCGCCCGAATGGCTCCGGTCGCTGGCAAGCACTGTAGGCTCATACCAGTACTGGCGGTAGATCAGCTCTAGCTCGTTGCCCGCGTCGGAAAAGTAGTCAATTTGTTGAGACTGGAGGGATACCAGCACTCGAAATACCAGCAGAGCAATAATGGCTACCACCATACCTGCTGCGGTAGTAATCAGCGCTTCGCCGATACCCGCCGCCGCCGCGCTGGCCTGCTCACCGCCGCCGCCGCCGCCAATGTTGAGGTTGCCAAAGGTGGCAATCAGACCGGTGACGGTACCCAGCAGACCCAGCAGGGGCGCTACGGCCACGATGGTTTCAAGAATTTTGTCGCCCTTGCGCATTTTGACGAACTCGCGATCGCCTGCGGTTTCCATCGCCAGGCGAAAGGTGTCGGGGGAGGGCTGCTTGAGCCGCAGGGGAGCCAGCAAAAACCGCCCGATGGGCAAGTCTTGGGACTGGGTCGCGATCGCCGCCGCCTGGGTGAGGTCGCGGCGAGAGGCATCGAGCACCTCGCTCACAACCTGATCTTCCCGGCGCAGCAGATTAGTCCAAAATAGGGCCCGCTCCAGGGCGGTGGCAATGGTGAGCACCGAACAGCCCAGAATGGGCACCATGACCGGGCCACCTTTCGCCAAAAAATCAAGAACAGTTGTCATAGATTCAGGACTAACGTTGAATTGGTTGCGCTGACGAGTCTTACTACCACGATAAGCCTATCGAAAGCCGTTGCCCCACGCATTAAAGAATGGACATCTGCCTCTTAAGAACAGATTAAAAGAACATATCAAAACCTGCACACCCATTATTCCCGCATCAATCGCTATCGCCACGGATGTAGGGACGGTTAATAACCCGGCCCGTTGGCCCGGTTACCGTTGTCGTTTTGACCTCTGGCTCGGTTTGGGATGGGGCAGCGCTGGCCTGAGGGGCAGCCCCAGGCTGGCCGGAGGGCGGGGTGGGTTGCCCACCGCCAGCAGCCGGGGAGAGCGTGGCCAGGGCCGAGGGAGCCTGCAGCTCTTGCCAGCTTAAATTGCCGTCGGGGTCGATCCTGACCAGGACGGCTTCCACTGTGCTAGTGCCGGTCTCAAGGCCGCCCACCACCTGACACTGGAAGCGATCGCCGGGCTGGTTGACCCGGTAGGTAGCCGTGCCGCAGTCGACCAGGGCGCGCTGGCCAAAGGCCTGGGACAGCCCCTGCTGAATGGTCTCTTCGACCTTGGGCAGGTTGAGCAACACCTTGGAGTTGGGCACCTCCCAGGTGACATTGCCCTGGTTGTCTTGCTGGGTCACGTTAATGGTGAACGTACCCTCGGGGCTGAGCTCTCCCACACAGCGAAAGTAGGCCCCCGCCTGGCGGCTGACATCGCTGGGGCAGCGCACGGCACCGAGCGACAGCCGCCGTCCCTGGCGCTCGATGTCGGTCTTGAGGGTGGCTTCTACATCGGTGGTGTTGAGACGATTGCCGCAGGCGGTCAGGCCCAGGGCGGCTAGCCCCAGCAGCCCCATTAAAGATTTCGAGAAATTTGCGCCCAGTGTGTTTACGGGTCGGGGCTGTGCGGGCCATGTCGGGTAACGCCTGTCCATCGAACCAGTGAATCCTTAGGGTGAAAACGAGGGTTGATCAGGTCAATAACCCGATTGTGGCAGCAATGCGGCCCAAACGCATGCTGTCTCCACTACTTCTGGCGGTCAAAAGAAGGGGGCGATCGCGGTTAGGCTGCCCCCGCTCTCCACCATAATAAGAACAGCCCTTAACACTCGTTCACAAACATCCGGCACCATGGCAAAAGACCTACAGCAATTTTTGACCCTGCTAGAGCAGCGCGGGCAGCTCCGCCGCATTACGGCTCCCGTTAGCCCTGAGCTAGAAATTGCTGAAATTGCCAATCGCCTGCTGCTCGGCGGCGGTCCCGCCCTGCTGTTTGAAAATGTGCAGGGAGCTACCATGCCGCTGGCGATTAACGTGCTGGGCACTGTGGAGCGGGTGTGCTGGGCCATGGGCATGGACCACCCTGCCGAACTCGAAACCCTGGGCGAAAAGCTGGCCCTGCTCTACCAACCCCGACCCCCGAAGCAGTTTAGCCAGGCGATCGATTTGGGCAAGGCGCTGTTTGACGTGGTTAAGGCCAAGCCCATGCGCGACTTTTTGCCCCCCTGCCAGCAGGTGGTGCTCAAAGACGAGGCGGTCGATCTCAACCAGATTCCTCTGCTGCGGGTCTACCCCGGTGACGCCGACCGGGTGATTACCCTGGGGCTGATGATCACCAAAGACCCGGAAACCAACATTCCCAACGTGGGGGTCTACCGCCTGCAATTGCAGTCAAAAAACACCGCTACGGTGCAGTGGCTGTCGGTGCGGGGCTGTAGTCGCCACCTGCGTAAGGCGGCGGAAATGGGTAAAAAGCTGGAGGTTGCGATCGCGATCGGGGTTCACCCCCTGGTCATTCTCGCTGCGGCCACCCCGCTGCCCATTGATCTGTCGGAGTGGCTGTTTGCGGGGCTGTATGCCGGGAAGGGCCTCACCCTGGCCAAGTGCAAAACGGTGGATCTAGAGGTGCCTGCCGAATCTGAAATTGTGCTTGAAGGCACCATTACCCCCGGCGAAACCGCCGTTGACGGCCCCGCTGGCGACCACATTGGCTACTACGGCGGCGTCAACGAAGCTGCCCCCCTACTGCGGTTTCACTGCCTCACCCATCGCAAAAACCCGATCTATATGACCACCTTTAGCGGTCGCCCGCCCAAGGAAGATGCGATGATGGCGATCGCCCTCAACCGCATCTACAACCCGATCCTGCGCCAGCAGGTGCCGGAGATTCAAGATTTCTTTTTGCCGATGGAAGGGCTGAGCTACAAAGCGGCGGTGCTCTCGATTGAGAAGTCTTACCCTGGCCAGGCGAAGCGGGCGGCCCTAGCGTTCTGGTCTGCGCTGCCGCAGTTTAGCTATACCAAGTTTGTGATTGTGGTCGATAAGGCGATCAACATTCGCGATCCGCGTCAGGTGATGTGGGCAGTGACCTCTAAGGTTGACCCGGTGCGCGACGTGTTTATTTTGCCCAACAATCCGTTTGACAAGCTTGACTTTGCCACCGAGAAGCCGGGGTTAGGCAGCCGCATGGGCATTGATGCGACGACGAAGGTTTACCCAGAGACCGATCGCCCCTGGAGCGAAGAACTTACCCCCGACCCGGAGACGGCGACGCTGGTAGATAGGCGCTGGGCGGAATATGGGCTGGGCGACTTGAACCTGGGTGATGTCGACCCCAACTTATTTGGCTACGACATCAAGTAGGGGGCTGACAGAGGGGTAAGATGAGGGGATGGTGGGGTGGTGAGAGTATGCAGTTAGCTGCTGCCCTAAGCATCTTGATCGGGCGGATGAGCGGTCAGTTCATGTTCTATCAGCCTCAGCGCCAAAAGAGTTTCCGCTAGAAACCGCTGCAGGGCGTAGTACCAGCCATGCCAGCCATCAAAAATGCCACCCTTGACCACCAGGCAGTAGATCAACACCACAAAGGGAGCGAGCACCTTGGTTTTGCGAATTTTGTCGGCGAGGCTGAGTTGATCGGCAGGGGTAGTGGTTAGCTTTTTGACCTCAAGCAGCATATAGCGGTCTTGGGCCCACAACCAGTGATTGAGGGATTTGCGATCGTCGTGAAGAATAGGACTGTTTAGGGTTGCGGACTGGCCCTGTACCTGTAGAAGCTGAGTGTGACCATCGTCAATATAGGTGGCGCGATCGCAGCGGAAAAGTACTTGTCGAGGAGGTAAGATGCTGCCTTTTAAGGGCTGGCCAAAGACGCAGTAATGAAAGGGGGCAAAATAACCATCTACTGTGGCACTGGGTTGCAGCTGTTGCAGCTCTGCCACTAAGGCTGGAGGAACTTGGTAATCGGCATCGAGGGAAAGGCACCAGGGGGTCTGGACTTTGGCGAGGCCAAAGTTCCACTGGGCGGCGTGGGTGTCGAAGGGGCGCTGATAAACAGTGACGTTGGGGTAATGGTCGAGAATATCGAGGGTGGCGTCAGTGCTGATACTGTCAATGACGATAATTTGGCTGGCCCAGGCAAGGGCGGCGAGGATGCGCTGAATGTTGGGGGCTTCGTTATAGGTAAGAATTAACGGGGTAATGTGGTGCAGCTGCATGGATGTTATAGCGTGTTTGAGTTTGCTTACCTATGAAATAGCAGCCAAAGTACTCTGAGCTGAAAGCTGAAGAATTGAAAGACACTATGACTACGCATTTTGGCTAAAGCCATGTCAAAGCTGTGGCGAAGTCGCCATGAAACGCTGCTTTCCTTGCCAGGATCAAAGCTGCTTTAGCTTCATTTTCGAAATCGCCAACAAAGAAAAAACATTGCCATCACATCTTTCCAAACTTCTGCCGTCAAAAAAAACAAAATCACGGGCGACCAGGAAGCTTAAAACTTCGCTATTTCGAGTAAAACCATCTAAATAAACTGCTTTTACTCTGTTTTTTTGGAATAATTCAGATGCCCCCTCAAGAACGTTCAGTTCTTGACCTTCAACATCAATCTTCATAACCAATGAGCTGCCATGAATATCTAGCCGATCTAGCCTGAAACAATCAACTTCGATGACCTCATCTACAATGTTGTATTCAGTCGAATTCTCAACGGTTGTGAATACATGTGAAACTGCTCCATCCACAAATTTCATGGTTTTTTGCTGATCAGAAATAGCGATATTTTGAGCCGAGAATTTATGCTTTAAGGAATTTTCTTTGAGTCGGAGGTATGTGTCGGGATGTGCTTCAAATGCATATATACGGAAATCTGATAGTATGGTTTTATATTTAGAGAGGTGAACTGAAAATATGCCGACGTTTGCACCTATGTCAACAAAAGAATCCCCGTTTCTCAAAAGTGATGCAAGGTTGGATAGAACCGCAATTTCATCCCGCAGCAGGCTACTTTGGCTGCATAATCTATAAGCCCTCATATAGCCATTTTCTCGAATGGTATTAATATAGATATCTGAGCCTAGCAATTTGATATAAATGTTTTTTTCTCTGAATCTAATTCTAGTGATCAATCGCCTAACCTTAGGAGATTTGTTGTAGAATTTGTCGACAAGATACATCCAGCTTATTTTCATAAAACTCTTTTTTTCGCAACGTGAGTTTGAATTTGGCTAGCTAAGTCTATATGAAATCCGTCAGTTATTGGGTATTGGGTATAAATATCCATCGACGTGTTAGCTCTTAAGGGTAGCGGACTGGAATGTTTAAGTTATAAGTAGATAGATCTAACTAATCGGCATGGCGAGCAAGAGGAAGTAAGATTTTCGGCGATTCAGAGCCACGTTTAATTAGGCTTCTTTACTTATAGCCACGCATTATTCAGCGACTGTCTGTGAATTTCTAGACGTGATACATGCTGCACACCTAATCACTACTTGGCAGAGTCAAAATAGATGGCGCAGAGCATGGATTGTTACAGTTAAAGGGGGTGTCCAGAAAATTTGAACTGAAAATAAGTGTAGCCTGGCTGGTAAAGAGCCGGCTGAAGATATCACCGGAGAAGAGTTGAAAAATTAGAAATAGCGAGAATTTAAGCTAGCTCCGGTGTCGCACAGGGTGTATCAAGGAATATATTGGCCGGAACTTTGGAAAATGTCGACTCATAAGTTTCACTATGGTTTTGATGAGGGCAGGGGTTGCTGATTCAGAATGGCGGTATACACATTGATGAGCTGAGCTGCTACGCGATCCCAGGTGTAGTTGTTAAGTACGAGTTGGCGGGCGCGATCGCCCATGGCTTTGGCAGCTAATGGATCAGATAAGCACTCAATCAGTGCCTTGGCAATGGCCTCGGCTTGAATATTAACTACTTTGGCGGCATTGGCACGAGCGGCCTCAGGAAAGTTACAGCCGGTGGTGATGACGCAGGGTAGGCTAGAGGCCATGGCTTCCAGGACGGACATACTGAAGCCCTCGGAATAGGAGGGGGCAACGTAGAGGTTGACAGCAGCCAGGGCAGAATATTTCAGTTCCCCGGTGAGCATTCCAGTGAAGGTAACAGCATCGGGGCATTTGGC
>DASQNN010000388.1:0-8650 GCA_035644955.1 Nodosilinea sp.
CGCAAATAGCCGTCCAGTTCACCGGCAAAAACACCAAGAAAAAACTCGACGCCGTCACCGCCAACCTCGAACGCCTCGAATGGTTTGGCTTCGTCATCGCCGCCACCACCAACGGCCCCACCACCTGGCACTACACCGAACTCGCCAAAGCCGCCTAGGGAACACTGGCCTGTTAAAAGTTGCCCACACCAAGGGGTCAGGTGCCTTTTGCTGCGATAGATAATTGCCACGATTTAACAGGCACCTGACCCCTAATGCGGCAGATAATGTCAGTCACGGTCTACCAATTCAGCGATGCCAGCTAAATCCGTTGCAAGGGTAGACTCATCGTAGTCAAAAACCACAATGCCCCGTTGAGTTAGCAAATCCATAAATGCTAAGCGATTTAAACCTGCCAGCTCAGCGGCTTTACCCAAAGACAGCTGCTTGTCCTGAAAAAATGAAATCGCAGCCAGCAACCGAATCCGCTCTCCTAAGTCGGTTACTCCCATCTTCAGAGCAGCCAGCATATTCTGCGAGACTTCGAGCGTAATTGTTTCTGTACTCAACGACGCGTAGTCCATCAGACTCGCTTTATTAAAGAATCGGGATGGCGGGATTCGAACCCACGGCCCCTTCGTCCCGAACGAAGTGCGCTACCAAGCTGCGCTACATCCCGTTTTTACTCAACTAGGGTAACACGGTAGCCCCCACCGTTGGCAAAATTTAGGTCGGCAGCGGCGATTCACAGCGACTAAAGCCGGGGATATCCCCAACTCAGCCCAAGTCTCCACCACGCCCACGCTACGCTCCCAAACCGGCCATCACTCCCCCAAGGTAGCCGCGCTCTGCCCTGACGCACCTAGCATTTGCGCCAAAGCCGCGATCGCCTCAGGATAATTCGCCAATCTTTTAGACTTTTCGGCAAAACGAGACGGTTGGGTAAATTGTCCGTAGGGCCGCTGCCCTGGCCGTGTCACCGCCGAACTAAGCAGGTAAACTCAGAGAAAATCTGCTCTTTTACCCCGACATTTGGAATCTGCTATGGCAGCACCCTCAGGCCCCATTCCAGCTACGCCAAAGCCCATCAAATTTGGCACCGACGGCTGGCGCGGCATTATCGCCGCCGACTTCACCTTTGAGCGCGTCGCTCAGGTGGCGGCAGTGTCGGCCCACGTGCTGCACAAGTGCTTTGGGGCCGAAACCGGTAGCCGCACCATCGCCGTCGGCTACGATCGCCGCTTTCTCGCCGCCGAGTTTGCCCGCACCGCCGCCGAGGCGATCGCCGCCCAGGGGTTTGACGTGCTGTTTTCCCAAGACTACGCCCCCACCCCGGCCTTTAGCTACGCCGCCAAACACCAAACCCTGCTGGGGGCGATCGTCATCACCGCCAGCCACAACCCCGCCATTTACTCGGGGCTAAAGATCAAAGGCGCTTTTGGCGGATCGGTCTCCCCTGAGGTGACCAAGCAGGTCGAGGCGCTTTTGCCCAACCCACCCGCTCCCCTGGGCGATCGCGGCCAGATCGAAACCTTTGACCCGTGGCCCGACTACTGCACCGCCCTCCAGGCCGAGGTCGATGTATCCGCCATTCAGCAGGCCATCTCTAGCGGCAGGCTCACGGTGTTTGCCGATGTTATGTACGGCTCTGCCAGCGGGGGGCTGCCCCGGCTGCTGGGCGAGGCCAGCGTTCACGAGCTGCACAGCAACGCCGACCCCCTATTTGGCGGCAGCCCGCCCGAACCGCTGCCCCAGTACCTGGGCGAAATGCTGGAGACGGTGAAGGAGTATCCCGCCAAGGAAGGCGTGAAGGTGGGCCTGGTGTTCGATGGCGACAGCGATCGCATTGCCGCCGTCGACGGTCACGGCAACTTCCTCAGCTCGCAGATCCTCATTCCCATTCTGATCGACCACCTCAAGTCGCGCCGGGGTTATAGCGGCGAGATTGTCAAAACCATCAGCGGCTCCAACCTGATTCCAGCGGTGGCCAAACTGAATGACCTGGAGCTGTACCAAACCCCTGTGGGCTACAAATACATTGCCGATCGCATGCAGGAGGCCAAGGTGCTGCTGGGCGGCGAAGAATCCGGCGGCATCGGCTACGGCCACCACATCCCCGAGCGCGACGCGCTGATGTCTGCCCTCTATGTACTAGAAGCCGTAGTGGCCTCGGGCCTCGACCTGAGTGACTACTACCGCTCCCTGCAAGAAAAAACCGGCTACTTCTCCGACTACGATCGCATCGACCTGCCCCTGCCCAGCATGGACGTGCAGGCCAAGCTGCTCGATGCCCTCGCCACCGCTCCGCCCCAGGAAGTCGCCGGCAAGGCCGTCACCGATATTCTCGACATCGACGGCTACAAACTCACCCTCGCCGACGACAGCTGGCTGCTGATCCGCTTTAGCGGCACCGAGCCGGTACTGCGCCTCTACAGCGAAGCCAAAACCCTAGACGAGGTGCACAAGCATCTGCACTGGGCCAAGGATTGGGCGAGCTCGTTTACCTAGGCTGTAGGGAGTCAGGGGGTGATGGGGTAATGGGGTAATAGGGTGGTGAGCCATTACTCCCCTACTCCATCACTCCCCCACTCCCTTACTCCCTGTAACAACACCTCAAAAAACATTAAGACACTGCTGCAATGCGTGTGCAATCCTTAAGACTGGAATGCTAGAAGCGATTTTTCAGTCTTAAAGAGAGCTATGGAACAGCAGAAAACAGTTATTGTCACGGGGGCCTCGTCTGGGGTGGGGCTAAACGCCGCCAAGGCCCTGGCCGATCGCGGTTGGCATGTGGTGATGGCCTGCCGCAATATCGATAAAACTAAGCAGGTCGCTAAAGAAATTGGCATGGCGGATGATCGCTACAGCATCATTCACCTCGATCTGGGCTCTTTAGCCAGCGTGCGCCAGTTTGTCAGCGACTTTCGGGCTACGGGGCGCAGTTTAGAATCGCTGGTGTGCAACGCGGCGGTCTACTACCCGCTGCTCAAAGAACCGATGTACAGCGAAGACGGCTACGAAATCAGCGTGGCCACCAACCACCTGGGCCACTTTCTGCTGTGCAACCTGCTGCTAGATGACCTCAAGGCATCTCCCGCCGCCGACAAGCGCCTGATCATCCTGGGCACCGTCACCGCCAACCCCAAGGAGCTGGGCGGCAAAATTCCCATCCCTGCGCCGCCTGACCTGGGTAACCTGGAGGGCTTCGAGGCTGGGTTCAAAGCCCCGGTTTCGATGATCAACAACAAGAAGTTCAAGTCGGGCAAAGCCTACAAAGACAGCAAGCTCTGTAACGTGCTCACCATGCGCGAGCTGCACCGCCGCTACCACGACGAGACCGGCATTACCTTTAGCTCGCTGTACCCCGGCTGCGTAGCCGACACGCCCCTGTTCCGCAATCACTTCAAGGCGTTTCAGACCATCTTCCCCTGGTTCCAAAAAAACGTTACCGGTGGCTATGTTACCCAGCAGCTGGCGGGCGAGCGGGTAGCCGATACCGTTACCGATCCCGAGCTGAAGGAGTCGGGCATGTATTGGAGCTGGGGCAACCGCCAGAAGCCGGGTCGCCGCTCCTTTGCCCAAGAGGTGTCGAACGAAGCCCTGGATGACGCCAAGGCCCGCAAGCTGTGGGATCTCAGCGCCCGTCTGGTGGGACTGGATGACGAGACTGCCCGCAGCGTCCCTGCCGCCGCTGGTTCGGTTTAATACCAAATCCTGAATGAATACCCCCGATTTGTAGGGGCGTAGCATGCTACGCCCCTACGGGGTTCCTGATTATGAAGCGGGGTTTACCAAATCGGATTTGGTATAAGAGGGCAAGCACCGTTTGCCCCTACCTAAATACCCCCATACAAAACGCCCTGGCCAGACTCTGGCCGGGGCGTTCTACTGTCCAACGAGGTAGGGGCACAGCATGCTGTGCCCCTACGGCCTACTTAGCGGCAGCGGCCTGGCGCTCCTTGGCTTCCTTAATCACTTCCTCGGCCACATTGCTGGGGCAGGGGGCGTAGTGAGAGAACTCCATGGAGAACTGGCCCCGACCGGAGGTCATGGTGCGCAGGTCGCCAATGTAGCCGAACATTTCGCTCAGGGGCACATCGGCCTTGACCCGCACCCCGGTGGCGGCGGGATCTTGGGACTTGATCATGCCACGGCGGCGGTTGAGGTCGCCGATTACGTCACCCATGTAGTCGTCGGGGGTGAACACGTCGACCTTCATGATCGGCTCCAGCAGCTGGGGGCCAGCCTTGGGTAGCGACTGGCGGTAGGCGGCCTTGGCGGCGATTTCGAAGGCGATCGCCGAGGAGTCAACCGCGTGGAAGCCGCCATCGGTGAGGGTGACTTTGAGGTCAACCACGGGGTAGCCCGCCAGAGGGCCGCGGTCAATGCTGGTGGCAAAGCCCTTTTGCACCGCGGGCCAAAATTCCCGAGGTACGTTACCGCCAGTTACGGCTGACTCGAACTGGAAGGTGCTGCCAACTTCACCCGGCTCGATCACATAGTCGATCTTGGCGTACTGACCCGAACCACCAGACTGCTTCTTGTGGGTGTAGCTGTCGACCAGGCGCTTGGTGATCGCCTCACGGTAGGCCACCTGGGGTTTGCCCACGTCGACTTCGACGCCGTGGGTGCGCTTGAGAATGTCAACCTTAATGTCGAGGTGCAGCTCGCCCATGCCCTTGAGGATGACTTCGCCGCTCTCTTCGTCGGTTTCCACCTGGAAAGAGGGGTCCTCGGCCACCATCTTGCTGATCGCCATGCCCATTTTCTCGTTGTCGCCCTTTTTCTTGGGATACACCGCGATGGAGATCACCGGGTCGGGGAAGACCATGGGCTCCAGGGTGGCGGGGTCTTTGGGGTCGCAGAGGGTGTGGCCGGTCTGCACATTTTTCATGCCGATCAGCGCCACGATGTCACCGGCTTGAGCCGAGTCCACTTCTTCGCGATCGTTGGCGTGCATTTCGACCAGGCGGCTGATGCGCTCGGTCTTGCCGGTGGCGGTGTCGAGAATGGTGTCGCCCTTCTTCAACTGACCCGAGTACAGGCGGGTGAAGGTGAGCGCGCCAAAGCGATCGTCCATGATCTTAAAGGCCAGCGCCCGCAGGGGCTTGTCAGCATCGGCGTAGGCCAGCTTGCCGGTGGGGTTGCCTTCCAGGTCAACTTCGGGCTGGGCAGGCACTTCTAGGGGGTTGGGCAGGTAGTCGACTACCGCATCCAGCACCAGCTGTACCCCTTTGTTCTTAAAGGAGGAACCACAGTAGGTGGGGAAGAAGGCTAGCTCGCGGGTGCCCTTGCGAATGCAGGATTTGATCTCGTCGATGGAGATCTCTTCGCCTTCCAGATACTTGCCGAGGATTTCGTCGTCCTGCTCGACGGCCAGCTCGATCAGCGCCTCGCGGTACTCTTCGACCTGATCTTTCATGTCCTCAGGGACTTCTTCGATGGTGTAATTCTCGGGCTTGCCCGACTCATCCCACACCCAGGCTTTGCGGGTGAGCAGGTCAACCACGCCTACAAAGTCAGTCTCGGTGCCGATGGGTAGCACCATCACCAGCGGCTTGGCCGCCAGAATGGTGTCAACTTGCTTAACCACTTGGAAAAAGTCAGCCCCGGTACGGTCGAGCTTGTTGACGTAGATGACGCGAGCCACTTTAGAGTCGTTGGCGTAGCGCCAGTTGGTCTCAGACTGGGGTTCTACCCCGCCGGAGCCGCAGAACACACCGATGCCGCCGTCGAGTACCTTGAGGGAGCGATACACCTCAATGGTGAAGTCAACGTGGCCAGGGGTGTCAATGATGTTGAGCTGGTGCTCTTTCCAGAAGCAGGTGGTGGCCGCCGACTGAATCGTGATCCCCCGTTCTTGCTCTTGCTCCATAAAGTCGGTGGTGGCGGCACCATCGTGAACTTCACCGATTTTGTGGATGCGGCCGGTGAGGGCGAGGATGCGCTCGGTGGTGGTGGTCTTGCCCGCGTCTACGTGGGCGAAGATGCCAATATTGCGATAACGGGTGATGTCTTTAGCCATAACTGCTTCTCCGGGTTCTGGGCGATGGGCCGCTGGTGACCATCTTCATGGGTTACTCAGACGGGGGTCTGGGTTGTCGTTTAGTAGCCTTGACAACAGAAAACTCTATCACGAGACCATGACGGGGAGTCTGAGCTGGGGCCGAGGCAACAACACCTAATTATGAACTATTGTAAAACCCCCTGACACATCCGTGAAAGGGGGAAGAGTCATTACTAGGTTCTTTACCAAGAATAGCTGTCATTGGGGCTGGAATGGGTGGGGAAAACCCATCATTTGCCCACAGCGATCGCAGGGTTCAAGGTGTGCGGTCTAGGTTCTGCCCCGAAGCTGTCAACCGTATACGGTGTAAACCCAAAACCCTGCCTCTCCCATTTTTGGCTTAAGCAACTACTAGCCCAGCGGGAGGGCGATGGATCGGCGTTCGAACAGGCAGTTCTTTCTACAATGGTGGCCGTGCTTTGCAAACCGCACTTTAGAACTACAGGGAGATTGAGATTATGGGCAGCGTTGCCGGTACCGATAGCTACACCGCCAGCGGCTACGTGGGGGCTGCCATTGTGGGCAGCAGCATTACACTGTCGCTGAAGGATTTCACCACCGCCGCCGAGGATGACCTGCTGGAGGCCTTTTTAACCATTAACGGCAACATGGCCAAGCGCCCCATCGCCCTGGGGCCGCTGCCTCAAACCAGCGGTGCCTTTGACCTGTCGGTGCCCTCGGGCACCGATATTAGTCTGTTTAATACGCTGGTGATTCGCCCGCTGGGGAGCGAAACCACGGTGGCTACCGCCTCTGTGCCATAGCCTTGTGCCATAGCCGGCGTTGCTAAATTGAGGCATGAATTTGCTGGGGGCGTGGGCAAAGCCAAGTTAGAGGCTTTATGGCCCTTTGCCCCTAATAGAAAAACCTGAATGCAGAAGGCTAAATAATCGTATCGATGGCGCTGCTGGGCTGGTGATGTTTATTTGCCCTCGGATTTGGTGTTTACCGCCGACTAGGCGCTTTACCAGGCCAAGGCCCAGGGCCGCAATCAGTCCCAGGCCATCTATGTGAAGCCCCCCGCCACCGAAAACTCGTTTAATGTCACGGCTTAGGGCCAAGGCAGAGGTGATTGGCCTCGGCCCCTGCCGTCGTCGCACTCCTGGGCAGGGATAGGATCTGCGGTGGGGCAAAAATGCTAAGGTTCTAGGCCCACGGTTACAATTTTCCTGCGTTAGGTATGACTCCCTCTGTTGCTCCAGCGCCCACGGCAATGGTGGTGTGCCCCCACTACCTGGCCTCTACCGCCGGGTTAAACCTGCTGAGCCAAGGGGGCAACGCGGTGGATGCGGCGATCGCTACCCAGGCGGCCCTAGCGGTGGTCTACCCCCACATGACCGGCCTGGGCGGCGATGGGTTTTGGTTGGGCTACCACGCTCCGTCGCATCGGCGCTATGGCCTCAACGGCTCGGGCCGGGCCGGGGCCGGGTGCGATCGCGCCCTATTCGCCCGCCTGGGCCTGACTGCCATTCCCCAGCGTGGTCCCCAGGCGGCCATTACAGTGCCGGGAGGTGTTTCGGCCTGGGGCGAGGTCCACCAGCGCTTTGGCCGCCTGCCCTGGGCTGACCTGCTCCAGCCCGCAATCGCCCTGGCCGAGCAGGGCTACCCCATGTCGCCCTCCCAAGCCCACTGGACGCGGATGAACCAGGCTGACCTGAGGGCCTACGGCGGCGAGAGCAATCCTTTTTTGCCCGGTGGCGAGGTGCCCAAGGCCGGTGACTGGGTGACCAACCCGCCCCTGGGGGCAACCCTGCGACGGTTGGCCACCGCCGGCTGCCAAGACTTTTACCAGGGCGAGGTTGCCGCTCAATTGGTGGCCTACCTGGCCGGGCTGGGGGGATGGCTGAGCAAAGCCGACTTTGCCCGCCACACCGCTACCTGGGTTGACCCCATCGACACCACCTACCGGGGCTACCGGGTGTGCCAGCTGCCGCCTAACACCCAGGGCTTTACGGTGCTGCAAATGCTCAACGTGGTGGAGGGGTTTAACCTGCACACCGTGGGCCACGGCACCGCCGACTACTACCACCTGCTGGTGGAGGCGACTAAACTGGCCTTTGCCGATCGCGATCGCTGGCTGAGTGACCCCACCTTTACCGATATTCCCCTGACGGATCTAATTTCAAAGTCCTACGGCGATCGCCGCAGGGCGCGCCTCAGCATGGCCGTGGCCCAGCGCTATAGGGCCCCCACCATCGGCGGCGACACCGCCTACACCGCTATAGTAGACAGCGAGGGCAATGTCGTATCGGTTATCCAGAGCCTGTACTTTGACTTTGGCTCAGCGGTGGTGCCGCCCGGCCTGGGCTTTCCGGTTCAAAACCGGGGTTCGCTGTTTTCGCTCAACCCTGACCATCCCAATGCCCTAGAACCGGGTAAGCGCCCTTTCCACACCCTGATGCCCGGCCTGGTACTGGATAGCGAGAGTCAACCCTACCTGGTGCTGGGCACCATGGGCGGCGAGGGCCAGCCCCAAACCCAGCTGGCGCTGCTCACGCGAATGCTCGATTTTGGCTTTGACCCCCAAACGGCCATCGACCTGCCGCGCTGGGTGTGGGGCCGCACCTGGGGCGCGGCCACTACTGAGCTGGCCCTAGAGAACCG
>DASQNN010000389.1:0-3438 GCA_035644955.1 Nodosilinea sp.
AACGGATGCGATCGGGGCGCTCAAGAATACGGCGCAGGCGATCGGAGAGCAAAAGGGCGATCGCATGGTAAAAATGAGCGGCAAAGGCAATATCTTCCGCAAGCTTTGCCGTGACCTGGGCGATGGGTAGCGATAGGATCAGCGTAGGCTTGAGCGCCTTTACCGACGTTCTGCTGGGGGCATCGAGCAGGGGGCCAATACCCACCATATTGCCCTGGCTCAGTTCGTCGATCAGTACGGCTTCGTCTACAGTCGCACCTGGGATGGCAAAGCTTTCGCCCACAGTGCCGTCAATGACTAAAGAAATGCGCTCGGCAGCGATAGAAGAATGCAGCAGGCTTTGGCCTGCCGCTAGAGTTTGGCGCTCGCCGCAGGCAATCATCCAATCCAAATCAGCATTACTTAAGACGCGCAGCAGTGTGTTCATCATTAGCCTGTAAGCGCAATAGTCTTATTCTAAAAGTCCCTCACAACTAAAGCATTTATTTGCAAAAGTAAAAGATTTTATCCAACAGACCCTGCATAGGCTCTAGCCTTTATTGAACTCAAGAATGCATTTCGCCTGAAGTTGTCTAAGCTTTTTATAAACAGAATTGAAAAAACGTAAAAATGCACAGCCTGACTGTTCAGACAGTTAAGCAATTCAGCGCAAATACCCTAATCTACAAAGCTTTTCAGCAGAGATTAAGGAATGCTTTAGTCAATACCTGGCACTGGTCAGTTAAAGGATGATGGTTAGAATGTAGGCTTAGAGAGCCATTTGCCTATGCGTTGTCCCCACTGCCAGAGCGAATCTGTTGTCAAGAATGGGACTCGTCGTCTGCGAGATGACCGAATCGTGCAGTACTACCGGTGCCGGGGTTGCACTCATAACTTTAACGAACGCACCGGAACTCCTATGGCCCGGCTTCGCACGCCGTCTATGGTAGTTGAATACGCCCTCAATAGCCGTAGCGAAGGGATGGGAGTCCGAGCGACCGGACGGGTGTATAACAAGTCCCATGCCACCATCCTGCGATGGGAGCAGCGTTTAGCCCATCAGAGCCAGCATTGGTCTCCCCCCGCTCCTGAGGGCAGCGAGATTACGCTGGAGGGAGATGAGCTTTACACTCGCGTGGGCAAGAACCTTCCCCCCCAGTGAGAGTGGTGGATGGACGTTGACCTTTTTGGAGCGAGAGAGCCGCTACTGGGTGACGGCACAGGCGGGGTTGAAAGATGAGGCCTTGTTTACCTTAGGAACTGAGTCCACGTGGCAGTGGGCGCAAGGGGCCACCGCTATCCGTTGGTTTACTGACGGTGAACGGCGCTATGGGAAAGCGCTATGGCCTCTAGCCAGTCAGTATCTGCCGGAGCGAGGACTAGCCATGAGCTATCCATTCCGTAAAGTGTGGCGGGAAGGGCTTGAAGTGGCGATCAAAATTAAAGGCTCTCAAGGCCAGCGACGGGTTGTCTGGCTTAAGGCCGAGCATCCCTTCACGGCCATTAGCCCGACTGCTGAGGTGCATGCGAATCATAACGAAGCTCAAAATGCCGCCTTCAGGCGACGGTGTAGTGCGTACCGCAGACGCCAAAACCTCTATGCCAAGACGACGGCCGCGTTGCAGCGAAGTTTGGAGGTTCAACGCATGATCCATAACTGGGTGCGCCCTCACTGGGGATTAGGTGCGAAGACCACCCCGGCGATGGCGATGGGCTTCACGACTCGTCCCATTTCGATGGATGAATTGCTCAATTCCAGAGGCTTTGAAGCTCTCCTCCTTTAACGAACCAGTGCCGGGGTAGCAATACCGTGCTTCTTCCCCGTCACTGGGTCTTTCTTCGCCAGCCACCGCTTCAGATCGGCGGAGCAAAAGCCGTAGGTGAGTTGAAAGCGATCGCGCCCAAACCCATCAATCACTGGGTCAATAATATGTTGGCATAGGGCTTCTAAAGCAGGAATCGTTTCGTCAGGGTTACTGGGGTACGAGTCGATATAATCAGCGTATTTGCGGTAAGTCCAAGTAGAAGTACAGAACTCCTCTAGCGTTAGATATCGCCCTATAAACTGCGTGGTCATTAGGTGTCAAATGCTGTCAACGGACCCATGACAAGGTTACCGTGGCATGGCCCTGCCGTCATGCAGACCTAACGGTACGGGGGCTAATACCACCAGCCCCAGAGATACTGCAACAGCGCACTAAGCCAATATAGAACAGAGCAAAACAGGATTTACTCTACCGCTGGTTAAACGCTAGGGGGGCGTAGCCCATCATGGCATTTAGCTCGGCACACCAGATCATGACAGATTGATACTGGCTGATGTCTTTGGCCGTAGGGATGGGGTAGCGGTGCTGGCCTGCCAGGGGCCGCATTTTGCCAAGCAACAGCCCCTCCCTATCTGCTGGTAGTGGAGCAGCCGTCAAAATTAGGGTTAGATCGGGGCTTTGCTCAAGAAAATTGAACGGGGCATAAAACTCTAGAAAGAGTTGCGTATTCTCGACCACAATGCGGGCCTGAGGCTGGATCATTCCGGCGCGATGGGCTATGGCCAGGGTTTGGACTGCGGCATTAAGTCGGGGTGGTTTAGCCAATAGGGGCCGCAGGGTGGTGGTAGCAGGCAGCAAAGTGCGATCGCTGGAGTTAAGCAGGACATTGGCCAGCACCAGCAGGGGAGTGGTCAGGGCGAGCGCACCATGAATTGTCAATCGCCACTGCTGCATAATTAGGGCTTAGGAAAAGGGGGCTTGGCTGAATTTCCCCATCATCCCTAGGACAGCTGATACCCCCCTGAAGCTCTGTTAAGACTTTGATCGGGAAGTTCTTAACTGGCAGTCATCAAATTCTCAGAGCATTTTCAGCCCTACCAAGTTATACCCCATGCCAAAATCGCTTCAGGGTCTGAGTAGGCTGATCAACAGCGCCACTAGGGAAATGGCCAGGCAAGACCCCAGGCTGAGATAGCTAAACCAGATGATCTGATTGGCCTTGCGCTGGGCTTCGGCCAGCACGCGGTTAGCCTGGTTTTTAAGCCTCTAGCTCCAGGCGCACCATTTTGGCATCCCACTCTTGGCTGGCGGAAAGGTAGCGGTAGTCGAGATCGCTGAGGCTTTTGTGAGCAGCCCATTGCAGGGCATCTTGCAAGGCCTGACCCATGAGCAGACGCGAGTCATCTTGACAATTAGAGGCAACCCAGGCTTACCGCATAACCGCGTAGGGCCGCTGCTGAGCGAGGCACTGGTTGACCCAAGCGAGGTTGAAGACTTCGGCGTAAATGGGGCTGGCGACTTGAAGGTGACCATTGCGGGCGATCGCAATGCCTGATATAGCTACAGCCACTTAGGTTAGGACGCCGCTTGCTTGAGGCCAGCCTCAATGGCGGCCCGCAATCCATCGTCGTGGGGGAGGGCTTTCCGAATGCGGCTTTTCAACCACCCCCAGCACTTTTCAATGCGATTCAAG
>DASQNN010000390.1:0-13110 GCA_035644955.1 Nodosilinea sp.
CTTTGAGCTGGCCTTTGAGCTGGCTTGGAAGGTGATGAAGGACTACGAAGAAGCCGAGGGGATTCTGGTCAAAACCCCTAGGGAAGCTATCAAGCAGGGGTTTCAGATCGGCCTGATTAGCCAGGGCCATGATTGGATGAATGCTTTGCAAGACCGCAACCTAACCACCCACACCTACAACGAAGCCACAGCGATCGCCGTCGAAGCCAGCATCCGTAACGACTACTTTCCCCTGCTGGCCGAACTTTACCAAGTCCTAAAGGTCAAGGCTAATGACTAATGCCTACGGTCTCACAGAGAGCGACATGGCTCAAATCATTGAGGCCTTCCGTCAGTTCGAAGAGATTTCCGCAGTGGTGCTGTTTGGCTCTTGGGCCAAGGGCAACTACAAGCCAGGGTCAGACGTAGATTTGGCCGTGAAGGGCGATCGCATAATCCACCGCACCATCGCCCAGCTCGCCGACCATCTTAACGAAGTGCTGCCGCTGCCCTATGACTTCGATGTGGTTCACTACAACACCTTGGCGAGCCAGCCATTGGTTGACCACATTGACCGCGTTGGTGTGGTCATTTACGACAGGGCGTCCGAGTTAACTCAAATCCCTGTTCCATAGCGCGTTCCATTAGGAAGTATTACCAACTCCAACGCTAGTCTGCGGGGGAGTTGGGGATTGCTGAGCCCTGGAATGCTAGGACGGCCATGGCGAACGTCTCGGGTTCCCTATAATCCCGTTTCTACCCAATCCCAAAAATACTGCCCCCAGGACCAGGCTAGGGCCTGTGACCTTGCCCTCTCTACTCAAACCCTCTGGCCATCCATGGGGCGGGGTCTACGCAGATGCCGTTGACGTACAGCCCCCAGTGCAGGTGCGGCCCCGTAGATGCGCCCGTGGTGCCGATCGCCCCAATCACCTGGCCCGGCTGCACCATATCGCCCTCGTTGACGTCTACGCGGCTGAGGTGAATCATAATGCTGAGCACCCCCTGGCCGTGGTCAATGCCGATGGTGTTGCCGTGCAGCTCAAACCCGTCGGAGACGCGCCCGACCAGGGCAATTCGCCCAGCTGCCGGGGCCGCCACCGGGGAGCCAGTAGCGGCGGCATAGTCTAGGCCCCGGTGGTAGTAGTCCTGGGCAAACACCCCGTTGTAGTAGCGGCGAACGCCGTACTGGGTAGACGTGCGCCCTGAACTGGGGCGCTGCATGGCTCCATTCCAGTAGCGCTCAGGGGAGACCGTGTTTTTAAAGGCAGTCACCCGGTCAAACTCGTGCTGAGTGCCCAGGTTGCTCTGGCTGGGCGATAGAGTAATGCGCTGGGTAGGAAATTCGCGGTTTTTCAGCCCCACAGCCAGGTTGCGGGTTTCGCCAGTACCCATCACCCGAATTACCATTCGACCGGGCGGGTTTAGGGGGCTGGTGGGAACCAGCGCGCGAAACCGATTGCCGCTGATGGGAAAGGTCGGGTATTCGGTGCTGTCGTTGACGGTGACCCTGGGCTGGGTTGAGGCTGCCGTGCGCGGAATAGCAATCACCGAGATGGTATCGCCTAGCTCGGGGGCGGTGGGGTTGAGCACGACATCGTAGGCCTGGGCTGGGCGACCTAGCAGCACCACCGTAGAGCCTGCCGCCGCCGCTGCCAGCAGCGATCGCCGGGTCAGTACAGGATTATCTCGCTTCGGCTCCATAGCTCCGTCCTCAGTAGGTGGTTCCCATAGTAGACGCTGCCGCTAGCGTAAGGATTCCTACAGTCAGAATTTTCTAAACCAAAATTTCTGAACCAGAATTCCCCCGGCCAGACGCCTCCCCGTCAGGGCAACCGTCTAACGGAGAGGCCTAGGCGACTTCACCGGATCTGGGTAAGGCTTGGGCAATCTACTCCTGGTTAGCTTTGGCGTCTTTGACCGCCGCATAAAACAAGACCCCCACCAGCGGTGCGCAGAGACCCAGCACCACGGTGGTAGGCAGGGTACCCAAGTCGGGGCTACCGGACGACAGCTCAAAAATAGACCCTACCGCCGCGATCGCAGCAACGCAGGAACCAGCCAGCAAAAGTCCACTTTTGGGGGTCACGAATATTTCTCCTCAACGTCTGCCTGTAAAGGTCTGTCTGGGTCAATTTGTGGCCCTACGGGGGCAGCATACCACGGGCTTTAGCCAGTAAATAGGCGGTATTTAGGCGGTTACGGGCTGCACGTCTTTGGCGTAGAAGCCGTTCTTTTTTAGCTCCTGGTTAAGGGCCAGGGCATTTTGCACCCGGTCGACAAACAGCACCCCGGTGAGGTGATCCATCTCGTGGAGAATGCAGCGGGCCATCAGGTCGCTGGCCTGAAGCTTCTGGGGACGCCCGTTCTCGTCTTTGTAGGACACTTCCAAAGCGGCGGGGCGCACCACATCGAGGTAGACACCGGGAATGCTCAGACAGCCCTCTTGCCCAGTGGCCAGTTCCTTAGAGACTTTGATAATTTGGGGGTTGATCAGCACCAGGGGGGGCGCGGCGGCATTTTCGGGATCGACATCGACCACCAGCAGCTGCTTGTTGACGGCGACCTGGGGCGCGGCCAGACCAATACCGTCGGCGCTGTACATGGTCTGCAACATTTCCCGCACTAGGGCCCGAATTTCGTCGTCTACCTTGGCCACGCGCTTGGTGGGTTGACGCAGCACGCGATCGCCCATGGTGTGAATTTCCAGCGGCGGCTGCTTGAGTTTGGTCTTCTCGACTTGAATGGCGGCGGGCATAGTGATGCGTTCCAGGGATTACCAATTGTGTTGCTATCTATCCTAACAACACAGACTCACTTCGACATAGCGGTTAACCGTCGCCGGCTCAGTCTGCCTCGGGCAAAATGGGTTTTGCTTCAACGGTGACATCCACTGCGGTGATGTCGATGGTGCCCGCTTCTACCACCCGCGAGAACCCATCCAGTTCGGTGTGCAGAGGCGTGCCGCAGTTGAGGCAGCGCGTCTCGGCCCCCTTGATGCCGCTCAGATTGGTAGAGCAGACCGGGCAGGGCCCCTGCACCAGGTTGCGCCGCAGCCAAAACCGCAGCCCAATAAACCCCAGCACCGGCGCCGCCACCAGCAGCACCACCAGCACCGCCAGCGACTTGACGATCCAGCCCAGGCCCACGGCCCCTAGCAGCCACACCGTGCCGATCACGGTGAGCCAGCAGCCCAGGCCCGATAAATTCACCCGAATTTGCTTGAAGCTATTTTGGTTCACAGGGGCTTTCTCCACTCGACAAGGGCTAGGGTCTGGAGCACAGCTGCCCCACGGGCAAACGCTCTGGCCCTCATACTGTATTGTAATGCCGAGGTCTCACCCCGTTATGGGTGTACCTGCAAGGGCCCGGTGCAGATGCCGTGCCAGGGCACTGAGGCCAAAGGCTGCTAAGGCCTCCTGGCGCAGCCAAGGCCCCTGGCAGCGGCGATCTTGGCCAGCCAGCATGGCCACGGCGGCGGCGGCCACCGCTTGGGAATCGCGGTGGGGAACTCGCCAGCCCAGGCGGCCATCCTGCAGGGGGTCGGCTGAGCCGTCCTGGTCGCCGGAGAGCACCGGTAGGCCGCAGGCCATCGCCTCTAGATAAACGATGCCAAAGCCCTCCTGGGATGGCATGACGTAGGCATCGGCCAGGCGGTAGTGGGCCACCAGGGCCTCGCCAGGCACAAACCCGGCAAACACCACGCGATCGCCCACCCCCAGGGCCGCAGCTAAAGCTGCTAAGCGGGGCTGATCGTCCCCGCGACCGATCACCAGATACTTCACCTCGGGCACGGCGGCGGCGATCGCCGGCAAGGCGCGCAGGGTGACATCTACCCCTTTGTAAATGTCGCCCGACCACAGCCGAGCCACGGTCATCAGCACCCGACACCCGGTTAGCCCGTAGGTTTCAACCAGCGCTGGGTCAGGCGGGCCGGGGCAAAAGATATCGCCATTCACCGCACAGGGAACCATGGCGACCCGGTTGGGGTCAAGGGAGTTGGCAGCGCAGGCGCGATCGCGGCTGTAGCGGCTAATCGCCCAAATTTGGTCGGCCTGGTGTAGCGCTTTTTGGGTCGGCGGCGGCAGCGGCTCCCACACCTCTTTACCGTAGGTGATAACCGTGTAGGGCAACTTGAGCCAGCGACAGAGGGGAGCCACCAAGGGCAGCAGCAGCACGTGGCCACACACCACCCGACTCGGTCGCCGCCGCACCAGGTACCCCAGCAGCACCGCCACCAGCCTGGCCCTGCCCAGGACAGCGTTGGCAGCGGCCAGATAGTGAAACCGCAGGGGAAATCGGTCGTAGGGATTGGCCACCCCCGCCCTGTCCCTCAGCAGGAAAACATCTGCCGGGGCCGGATCTAGCTGCTCTAAGTAGGCTTTGAAGATATCTTTGATGTACGACTGGATGCCCCCCTCGCAGGAAAAGATTTCGAGGAAGACAAAGGCGATCGCCTGGTCGGCTCCAGCGGACGAGGGCGGCGCAGCCACGGCAGACAAACGAGCGGTCGAAGAACCCATCCCAGGCAGATTATAAAGATCGGTGTGCCCCTGGGCTACCCACGCGCTTTGAATCTGTCCCAGGGAAAGCCCCTCCCTCAGGTCAGGCAGGTGTCGTATTTCACGATCGACAGGCAGTTGCGGCCATCCTTAGATCGGTAGTAGGTCACCTTGTCCGCCAGGCGGCGCAGCAAAAACCAGCCGTAGCCGCTCTCCAGCAGTTCGCCGGGCTGGGGCTCGGGCAGCAGTTCTGGGTTGAAGGGGTCGCCGTAGTCCCAAATACGAATTTCTACCTGGTTGGTGTCGAGGGCCAAGTCGATGTCAATGCCGGTTTCGGGGGGCAGGTGGGCGTGGGCGTGGCGCACGGCGTTGGTAAAGCCTTCGGTGAGGGCCAGCGCCAAGCGATCGCTGTGGCTACCCACCCAGGACGACTCACCTTCCAGGGAGCAACAGGTCTCGCGAAACCAACGCTGCACCTGGGCCACTACATCTAGCTGGCTGGTCACCTTGAGATGCGCTTTTTTAGAGGATTTTTTGGGTGCTTTTCTGGATGCTTTGCTGGGCGTTTGTCTAAAATCTGCCCTTGCCATAGCCTACTCCTGTATCAAGGCTTACCAACAGCCCATAAATTTAGCTTAACGAAAGAGTACACCCTTAGCAAAAGGACCTGCGTAAAACGATACAGTTCTACGCAGGTCCTGAATAAGGCACCGAGCCAGTCGCTTAGAACAAGCCCAGGGTCAGAGACTCTTGAATGGGGAAGGTCGCCCCAATCCCTAGCCACAGGGTTGCCGCAGTGCCCAACAGGAACAGGGTGGTAGCCACAGGGCGACGGAAGGGGTTTTGGAACTTGTTGACGTTCTCGATAAAGGGAATCAGCATCAGCCCCAGGGGAATGGCGGTCATGGCGCCAATACCCAGCAGTTTGCTCGGTACAATCCGCAGAATTTGGAAGGTGGGATACAGGTACCACTCAGGCAAAATTTCTAGCGGAGTGGCAAAGGGGTCAGCGGGTTCACCCACCAGGGCGGGGTCTAGCACAGCTAGACCCACGCAGCAGGCAATGGTGCCCAAAATAACCACCGGGAAGATGTAGAGCAGGTCGTTGGGCCAGGCGGGCTCGCCGTAGTAGTTGTGGCCCATGCCCTGCTTGAGCAAGTCTCTTAACTTAGGATCGCTGAGATCCGGTTTTTTAATGGTCGCCATCGAAAAACTTCTCCTGTTACAGCCAGTTGGGCCAGGCCCAAGGTTTAAATCGTTCAGCTTAAATCATTCAGCTGGGGCAGTCGGTACAGTCGAAACCAAACGTCATGCCCCAGGGGTGTTGCCAGTGGGAAACCTCAACCCTCAAGCGCCCCCAGAGAGAACCCTGGAAAGAGGCTTAGAGAGGGCCAGAGATGCCCTGCTTGCGAATCATGAGGAAGTGCAGCAGCATGAACACGGCGATCGCCCAGGGCAGAACGAAGGTGTGCAGGCTGTAAAAGCGGGTTAGAGTGGCTTGCCCAACGGCCTCGCCGCCGCGCATGAGCTCAACTACGGTAGACCCCACCACAGGAATGGCACCGGGTACCCCAGACACAATCTTCACCGCCCAGTAGCCCACCTGATCCCAGGGGAGAGAGTAGCCGGTAACGCCAAAGGTAACGGTAATCACCGCCAACACCACGCCGGTAACCCAGGTTAGCTCACGGGGCTTCTTGAAGCCGCCAGTGAGGTAAACCCGAAACACGTGGAGAATCATCATCAGCACCATCATGCTGGCCGACCAGCGGTGGATAGACCGAATCAGCCAACCGAAGTTGACGTCGGTCATCAGGTACTGCACAGAACTGAATGCTTCAGTGACCGTGGGCTTGTAGTAAAAGGTCATGGCAAATCCAGTGGCGAACTGGATTAGGAAGCAGGTCAGGGTAATGCCGCCCAGGCAATAAAAAATATTGACGTGGGGCGGCACATACTTGCTAGAGACGTCATCGGCCAGGGCCTGAATCTCTAGCCGCTCGTTAAACCATTGGAAGGCCTTAGAGTCGGTAACTTGCTTGGTAAACATGAAGCGGGTAACTCTCGGGTAACTCTATATATCAATAAGTGCCGTCAATGAAAAATGTAACATAGCCGTAATGGCGACGCTAAATTCTCTACTGTAAATTCTAAGCCCTGAAAGGCGCTCTGTTATCGTCTGCACCTGGCGACTGGGAAAAAGAGGGTTTTTAAGCCAAAAATCAGCTCTTAGGGATTAATGAGAAGCCCCTGTTGTTTCGCAACACTTCGTTACAATCCAGAGTGCTGCTCTACGGTATGAGGGGAGTTAGGGCTTGGGGAGAGCATAGCGGCGATGTCCAGGCGATTCTTTCCAGGCGGGGGTAAATGGGGCAGCTGAATGGGGAAGGGCACATGGGGGACTTGGAGTCGTACCACTCTACGGCTTTCCTGGGGCGGGCTGGAGGCAACTGGCAAAATATTGGTCACAATAAACTAATCTGAAGCCACCACCGAACGGCCAGGGATATCATTGATCCTTAAGGGTCAAGCCTGGGTGGGCTAAGCTCGCTCAGAAAGGGGGGCTGCCGCTAGGTTAATGGGTGACATCATTCAGTAGGCTACGCGATCGCACCGTTCTCTCAAACGTCTCTCAAAACTACCGCCCGCCTTTGCTCTGTGGCTATGATTCTGTGGCTATGATCAGACCCCTGTTGCGCTTTAGTATTCTCTGCCTGTGTCTGGTTGGGCTGGCGGTCGGCGGAGTGGCGACCGGCCCGGCCCTAGCCCTTACCAATGAGCAAAACCTGGTGGCGGAGGTATGGCGCATTGTCAACCGAGCCTACGTCGATGACACCTTTAATCACCAAAACTGGTGGTTTACTCGCCAGCGGGCCCTGGAACGATCGCTCGCGAGCCGAGCCGACACCTACCAGGCGATTCAAGACATGCTGGCCGGTTTGGAAGACCCCTACACTCGGCTGCTGCCCCCCAGCCAATACCGCAGCCTGCAGACCAGCACCGCGGGCGAACTGACGGGGGTGGGGCTGCAAATATCTAAGGATGAGCACCCCGGCTGGCTGCGGGTGATTGCGCCTATCGAAGGTTCTCCTGCAGAGCAGGCGGGCATTCAGCCCCAGGATGTGGTGCTTACAATCGACGGTGTTGCCACCACCGATTTGACCCTGGATGAAGCCGCCGCTCACATGCGAGGTCGACAGGGCACCACCGTTAACCTAGAACTGCGTCGCCCTGACGAGACCACCACTCGCCAGGTCATGCTGACCCGCGAGGTGATTACGCTCAACCCCGTGGTGTCTGCCCTCAAGACCACTCCAGCCGGGCAGCGGGTAGGCTACCTGCGGCTGAGCCAGTTTAACGGCAACGCCGTAGAGAAGCTGGCGGGGGCCATCCGCGATTTGGCCGACCAAGGGGCGGAAGGTTACTTGCTGGATCTGCGCAACAATCCAGGCGGACTGTTGCAGGCGGGGATCGAAATCGCTCGCCTGTGGCTGCCCCAGGGCACCATTGTCTACACCGTAAACCGCCAGGGCATTTTGGATAGCTTTGAGGCCTTTGGCCAGGCGATTACCGATGCGCCGTTGGTGGTGCTGGTTAACGAAGGCACCGCCAGCGCCAGCGAAATTTTGGCGGGGGCGCTGCAAGACAATGGTCGCGCTACTCTGGTGGGCAGCACCACCTTTGGCAAGGGGTTGATACAGTCGCTGTTTGACCTGTCAGACGGGGCGGGGCTAGCGGTGACCGTGGCCAAGTACGAAACCCCGGCCCACCACGACATCAATAAACTGGGCATTACCCCCGATCGCATGGTCGCCAGCGTGCCCCTCAACCGCGACACTGTCGCCACCGAGGCCGATCCCCAGTACCAGGCTGCCCTGGAGATGCTGAGCCAAGCCACCACGGTAGTCGCCAGTGCTCCCTAAACCCGTACCGCCTAAATCAGCGCTCAAGGCCAGTCGCTCGTACCACGATCCGCTTCACGGCGCGATTACGCTCCACGCCAGCGACCCCGACGAGGTGCTGCTGACCCAGCTCATCGATACCCCTGCGTTTCAGCGACTGCGGCGGATTCGCCAGCTTGGCCCGGCCAGTCTCACCTTTCACGGCGCCGAAAGCTCGCGCTTTACCCATTCGCTGGGGGTAATGGCGATCGCCCGTCGCGCCTTCGACCAGATCCAGCGGCGCTACCCGGAGCTGGCCCCCTACCGGGCCACGGTGCTGGTGGCAGCCCTGCTCCACGACATTGGCCACGGCCCCTTTAGCCACACCGCCGAAGAGGTGTTTGGCCTCCAGCACGAGCACTGGACCCGCCGCATGATCCGCGAGCTGCCGGAAATTCACGATGCTCTGGAGGCACACTCGGCGGGGCTGGCGGCGGCGGTCGATCAGGTCTATACCCACGAGCACCCCATCGCCCTGGTGTGGCAGCTGGTGTCGAGCCAGCTCGACTGCGATCGCCTCGACTACCTGCTGCGCGACAGCTACTTCACGGGGGCCAGCTACGGCCAGCTCGACCTCGATCGCATTCTGATGGCCCTGCGGTTTGAGCCCCAGAGCGGTCGCCTGGTGGTGGCCCACAAGGGCTTGTCTGCGATCGAGCACTACCTGGTGGTACGCCACTTTATGTATGTGCAGGTGTACAACCACCCCAAAAATATTTCCGTCACCTGGCTGCTGGAGCGGGCCTTTGAACGCGCCCGCGCCGACCTGCACGTGGGCAAGCTAGAGGCCGATCCAACGGTGACGGCCTGGTTGCTCACTCCCGATCACCCCCTGGCTTTGGAGACTTACCTGGCCGGCGACGACATTGTCTTCACGTACCACCTGCAGCGGTGGCGGCATAGCCCCGACCTGCTGCTGGCGGATCTGTGCCGCCGCTACCTTGACCGCGACCTGCTCAAAACCCTGGAGGTAACCCGGCTGACACCAGCTCAGCAGGATGACTTTCTCCAGACGGTGCGCGCCTATCTGAATGGGCAGGGCTACAGCGGCGAACACTACAGCGGCCTGAGGCGCAGCTGGAGCCGGGGCTACACCACCTATAACGAGGGCATTTTTCTCCACAGCGACAATGCGTTTGTTGATATTAAAGACCTGTCGCCCCTGGTACAGGCCCTCAGCCAGCCCTACGAGCGCACCTGGCTACTCTACCCGCGAGAAATTCACCCGTGGCTGCGGCAAACCTGGGCCACCTACAGCCCCGCTGCCGCCGAGGTGGAGTAGGCCGTTTTCTCAAGGGGTATTGCAAATGGTGATTGCAACTAAAGGTATTGCCGCTAACGTCCAACCGACTACCGCTGACTGTGGGAGGGCAAGGGGGGAACTAATTCAACCAAGGCCAACAGCGTTAGGGTCAAAGGCCATAAAAAATACTGCAAAAACAGTACCGAGTTGAAATAGAGAAACACCATCATCACCACGGCAGATGCGGTCAAAACGCTGATTCTCTCTTTCCAAGCGCTCAAATAGACAAGTCCCATCAGCAACAACATCAGCAGCTTAGCCTTTAGGCCCACCAGCCAGAATAAGTTCTGAGAGAAAACTACGTCGAGGGAAGGGGCAGCTTCAACGTGCGAACTTCCGGCCCGAGTAGCTGAAAAAAGAATGGATTTTAAAAAGCCTTCGACGTTCCAAAGTAAAAACGGTAGTGAGGTCAAAACTGGAACGCTTAAGATAATTAAGAAGCCCAAGCCTACCTCTTGAAGTCGCCTATCTTTAGTTCCATTAACCCAGAGGTGGATGAGATAAAGAGGCAGCAGGAAGATCGCAATTTGTTTGATTCCTAAAGAAATACTAAAGGCCAGCCATGACAATCTTGGTTTCTCTTTTAGGAGAACTAGAGAGAGCAGTAAGAAAAAGATGGCTGCGAATTCAAGATGGTGAACTCTGGTAATGTAGACACTCCAACGACCCAGCAGGAGAACAGCGGCGGCGGCCAAGCCGAGCAGCCAAAAACCTCGCGCATAGAAATATCGCAGTGCTAAAGCGACTATGCCCAGGTGAAACGAAAACGAAAGAGGTCGCCATAGATATAGCCAGTCTAAAAATTCTGGGAACCCAAGCTTTTGAACTAGCGCAGAGAAGAGATAGGCCAAAGGAAAGTAGGTGGCGTACTTATCGTTGTCTCTCATGTCGCTGGCCACAACTCTGGCGTAGGGGTTTTCGCCAACGATAATTCTTTTGCCTTCTAGCCAGATGTAGTAAATGTCTTGACCCATCAAATCACTGGCGGGTGTGAACCAAAAACTAATATGCATCAGCAGACCCGCAACCATCAACAGCAGGAGCGCTAGCCAATATCGTTTATCCCATCGGCCCAATCCTGGCATGGCAACTTATTTCTTCCCAACGATTAGCAATTTTGTAATCTTTCCTAGCAGACAATCAGCGCCTCGCCCCAGAAAGATCGGACTGTGAGCGGGGCAAAAGAGCCATCGACTCACTGGAGTGCCACGCGAAAGTGCTTCTAGATTACGCAAACTACAGCGCTGTGCGGAAGCCTACAATACCGTTGCCTGAATTTTGGAGCGAAGTATGCTGTCCCCCACATATAGGGGGTGTCGATTTCTATCTTTCTCTCAAATCACTAGATGTAGGCCGATAGATCCGTTAACCTAAGGAGCAGCCCAGGCGTTCTAGGGTGGAATTTACCTAGCGTGAGGGATGCCTGAGTAGTAAAATCGTACTAACTGAGCCATTGCGCCATGTCCTTTGTTGGTCTCCATATTCACAGTGCCTATAGCCTGCTCGACGGGGCCAGCCAGCTGCCCCAGCTAGTGGCGCGGGCTAAGGAGCTGGACATGCCCGCGATCGCCCTCACCGACCACGGGGTGATGTATGGCGCGATCGAGCTGATCAAGGTCTGCAAAGGGGTGGGCATCAAGCCGATCATCGGCAACGAGATGTACCTGATCAACGGCGACATTGCCCAGCAGCAGCGCCGGCCCCGCTACCACCAGGTGGTGCTGGCCAAAAATACCCAGGGCTACAAAAACCTGGTCAAGCTCACCACCATCTCCCACCTGCAGGGGGTGCAGGGCAAGGGCATTTTTTCGCGCCCCTGCATCAACAAAGACCTGCTAGAGCAGTACCACGAGGGGCTGATCGTCACCAGCGCCTGCCTCGGCGGCGAAGTGCCCCAGGCAATTTTGCAGAAGCGACCCGATGTCGCCCGCAAGGTGGCCCAGTGGTATAAAGACCTGTTTGGCGAAGACTACTACCTCGAAATCCAGGACCACGGCTCCCCCGAAGACCGGGTGGTGAATGTGGAGATTCTCAAGATCGCCCGGGAAATGGACATCAAGGTGATCTGCACCAACGACTCCCACTATATTTCTTGCAACGACGTGGAGGCCCACGACGCGCTGCTCTGCATCCAGACCGGCAAGCTGCTGACTGAAGACAAGCGGCTGCGCTACAGCGGCACAGAATACCTGAAGTCTGCCGACGAGATGCGGCAGCTGTTCCGCGATCACATTTCAGAAGCGGTGATCGAAGAATCGATCGCCAACACCCTGGAGGTGGCCGACAAAATCGAAGAGTACACCGGCATTCTCGGCCAGTCCCGCATTCCCGACTTCCCCATCCCCGCAGAGTTTGGCGAGGATGCCGGGGCCTACATGGGCCACGTGGCGCGGGAGGGGCTGGTGAAGCGGATGAAAACAGCCAGCTATGGGGAGATTGACCAGGAGTACCGCGATCGCCTCGACTACGAGATCGAGATGATGATCCAGATGGGTTTCCCCACCTACTTTCTGGTGGTGTGGGACTACATCCGCTTTGCCCGCGACAACAACATACCCGTCGGTCCGGGGCGGGGGTCAGCGGCGGGCTCCCTAGTGGCCTACGCCATGGAAATCACCAACATTGACCCGATCCACCACGGCCTTCTGTTCGAGCGCTTTCTTAACCCCGAGCGCAAGTCGATGCCCGATATTGACACCGACTTCTGCATCGATCGCCGCGACGAGGTGATCAAATACGTCACCCGCCGCTACGGCGAAGAGCGGGTGGCCCAGATCATTACCTTCAACCGCATGACTTCTAAGGCGGTGCTCAAGGACGTGGCGCGGGTGCTGGATATCCCCTACGCCGAGTCGGACCGGATGGCGAAGCTGATCCCCGTAGCGCGGGGCAAGCCCACCAAGCTCAAGGTGATGATTTCCGACGACACCCCCGCCCCGGAGTTCAAAGAAAAGTACGACAACGACCCCCAAACCCGCCGCTGGATCGACATGGCCCTGCGGATCGAGGGCACCAACAAAACCTTCGGCATGCACGCCGCCGGGGTGGTGATCTCAAAAGATCCCCTCGACGAAATTGTGCCCCTGCAGCGCAACAACGACGGCCAGGTAATCACCCAGTACTACATGGAAGATGTGGAAGCCCTGGGCCTCTTAAAGATGGACTTTTTGGGCCTGCGCAACCTAACGATGATCCAAAAAACTCTGGAGCTGATTGAGGCTACCCACGGCACTAAAATTGACCCCGATGACCTACCCATGGATGACCCCGCCACCTACAAGCTGCTAGAGCGCGGCGACCTGGGCGGCGTCTTCCAGCTAGAGTCTTCCGGCATGCGCCAGATTGTGAAGGACCTCAAACCCTCCGGCCTAGAAGATATTTCCTC
>DASQNN010000391.1:0-7150 GCA_035644955.1 Nodosilinea sp.
TCGCGCAAAATTCGCTCCGGGCGATCGCGGTGGAGCGCTTCAATATCCTCGGTGCGCCAGGGTCGCCCCCGATAGGTGCTCAAAAATATGGGATACCCAAACAGCAAATCCTCGGTGCCTCCCAACCACCGGGGGGAGCCAGCGTCAATCCAAAAGTGCCAGCGGTGGCGCAGCCGTTGCAGTCGGTACTGGTACACCGTGGCGATGGTAATCACCCGCTGGCTGGGGTCGGCCGACTCTACCGGGTAGGGGTCGGCGGTGACGGTGCCCTGGCGCAGCAGCAAAATAAACCGCTCGACGGCCGGTTTGAGCAAATGGGCCGGAGTAGTACCCAGGGTGGGGGGAATTTGGCGCAGGCGATCTTCGATCGCCCAGTACTGCTGGGCGGTTTCCATCAGTTCGCGCAGGGCGGCCAGCTGGTCGGGGGGGAGGTGGCTGCCGCCCCAGTAAAAGGTCTGAATAGCCCGGTCTAAGACGCTCACCACCCCCAGGGTCAGCCGTCGCTGCCGCTGCTGCCGCTGTTGCTCAATCCACTGGCGCAGGCGGCTGTAGGCCTCGGTGGCCTTGTAGCCCAGGCGATCCCAGCGGTCGAAGCGTTCCACGGGCAGCAGCTCGGGCTGCTCCAGGCTGGGTTCAAAGCAGTGGTCAACCAGCAGCTCGGCCCGCACCGGGTCGATTTGAACCGCCTCGAACCAGGGGCCAATCTCCGGCGCCTGGGGAATTTGGCTGAGCACCAGCAGCATTTCGGCGACGGCCTCGGGGTCGGCCAGCCGCCCTAGCCCGGGGTAAACAAAGGTCAACAGCGTCAGCAGCGCCCGCACCAGGGGCGAGTGAACGACGGGCCGCTGGTCGTTGAGAGAGGCCACGGGCAGACCGCGGCCGGCCAAAATTTCGGCCAGGGTGTAGCGGGCGATCGCATCGAGCCCAGGCCCAATAATCGCCACATCGTGGGGAGCCACCTGCCCGGTGGTGACGGCCTCGGCCACCTGCTCTGCCGTCTGCCGCAGCAGTTCTCCCCGCGATACCGTTTGCAGGGTTTGAAAACAGGCCAAGGGCTGGGGCAAAGTCATGGGGTCCATTACCCACTGCACCACCTGGTCACCCCAGCGATAGCCCAGAGAATCGGCCGCTGGCTCAGGCCGCTGGAGCACCTGGCACTGGGGCTTGAGCTGCTGCTCTAGGGCGTCGGGGTCGGCCCCCATGCCCTGCCGCCCTTTGCCGTAGCTGTTCCAGGTGAGGGCCACAGGACAAGCCCGATCGATAAACACCTGAATCCACTGGGCCGCGATCGCCGGGTATTCATCTAAATCATCGACAAAGACGCCGCCGTAGCGGGCCAATAGCTTTTCTTGGTAGAGGGGGTGGGGCAGCAAATGCCGCCAGTACAGCTCGGTCATCACGCCGTAGGTCAGCAGGCTGCGGGCCAGGCACCAGTCGCGCCAGCCCACCACGGCCTCACCAATGGCCTGCCAGACTGTCTCCGGGGCATACCCCGACGGAATGCCCTCGGGCAACAGCACCGGCAAATCGTCAGCGGGGATGCTGGCCGCCGCCGCCATCTGCAAAAAGTCGAGCGATCGCCGCACGGTTTGGGCCTCGCGCCAGCCTTCTACTGTCAGGGTGCCGTCGAGCAGCTTCTCCTGCCACAGCCCAGCGGTTAGCTCCTGCTCGTTCTCAGGCCGCAGCCGCAGCGGAAACTGCGGCAGCAGCCCCAGGCTGTTGACCAGCAGCGGCCAAAATAGCGTCACCTCGTCTTGAATAAACCCGTTGGGGGTCGTGGTCACCACCGCCACATCGGGGATCACATCCCCCAGGCGGGCTGCCAGCCGCAGGCGGTTGTCGCCATTGGCCGCAAAGACTAAATAGCTCTGCCCCAGCGCCAGGGGTGACCCCGAGTCAGGGTCCACTGCCGCTGCAGCGCCGATTTGATCGAGCAGCCAGGCGGTCTTGCCGCTGCCCGTTGCGCCCTCAAGCCAATGGGGCCAGTTTGCCATGCTATCCAAGCAAAGATGTCTCTCTGCCTACTCTACCCTGGGTAGCCCTAGGTGCCACGCAAAAACGGCCTGAAACAGCGCCTTCCGCTGCTTCAGGCCGTTTAAAGGTGAACTAATTTATAAAGGCGAACCAAATTTAGAGGGTCAACCGCCAAACCAGGCTAAGACACCGACGCCGCCACCGCCATCAGCCCGGCCACCAGCGCCAGCCCCAAACCACTCATAATCAGGTAGTTGCGCTTTTGGGATGCACTGGGCGGCTCCGCCTCGTACATCTTGGGTTCGTTGGCAAAGTTATTTAGGCGACCGCCCTCTTCGGTGGTGTAAGGCATTGCGATGAATCCTTCTTAAAAATTGACTTACCTTAAGAGAAGGTTACCTGAAGAAGGCCTCCTGTGGATACCCTCCAATCGACAGGGGACCGAAGGGCTATAGCACTATAGCGCCGCTGGGGAATGCGGGTGCGGAGCCAGGTCGAGGGCGATCGCCTGCCCCACCTGGGGGCTCAGCACTCGGGTGGTTAGGCCTTTTTCGGCGATCGCGGCCTGCAGCGCCTGGGAACTCCCCACAGACTTAAGCCAGTTGATCAGCACGCCGCTGTAGGTAACTGCTCCAGCATCGGCCGTGGGCAGCACCACCTGGGGCTGTAGCCAGTCCACCAGATCCAGCGCTCCCTTCTGACCCCGAATAATAGGGCCTACCAGGGGCAGCGCCAGATCGATCACCGGGGTAATCACCACGTCTACCGGGCCTTCCTGCTTAATTTCTGGCCGGTGAAAACCGTGGGGTTCATAGAACAACGAGGCCCCGGTGGCCCCATCCCGCAAAATATAGCCGTTTTCCACCAGGGTGGGGCCAACGGCCGCTCCGGGCACCGCCTTGATCGTCACCCCGTTAATGGCAAAGGTTTCACCGTGGCCCAGGGCCGTGACCTGGCTATAGCCCAACCCCTCGGCCACCTTGGCCGCGCTGGCAGACCCCACCACTGGAATCGAGCGATCGAGCGCTTCCAGGGTAGGCGGATGGGCGTGGTCTTCCAAGCCCTGGCTGAGCAAAATTAAGTCAATCGCTTTCGGCAGAGGCTGTGGCTGCGGGTGTTTGCCCCTAAACAGCCAGGTCTGCTGCCCAAATACCAGATCGCCCACGAGCCAGGGGTCAACCAAAATGCGCTGCTCCGCCAGAGTCAGCAGCCAGGAATTACTGTCTAGCCAGGTCACATCCATGAACGGGGTCTCGGTAGATTCGGCCACTTATATTGTAATGAGATTGTAACGGATTCTTTACAGAGAGAATGGGCGGCGGCAGTCAAGGAAGCCTGGGCGATTTCCCTGGGTTCATCCAGGGAAATCGCCCAGGCTGGTGGGAGTATCTGACCGTCAGGCGGACTCCAGAAGATTCAGCGCCATTGTGCAAATATTCCTCGAAATTGTGTAAAAACACTGATCCCCGTATAATCCTTCTGGTCTGGTGGTTGAGGTTTTGCTGCTGTTTTCCTTCGCTAGTTCTGCCATGGCCCGTCTTCAAATTAAGCCCTACACCGTACTGATTACGGCAACCGGCAAAGCTCCCATCATGCTGAGGCTGCAACCGGTGCCGCTGTTGGTAGCCCTGGGATTGGTGGTGGGGATTCCCCTTGCCTGGATTGGCACACTGCTCTACCAAAATGTGCAGTTGGCCCAGCGCAACCAAAATTTGGCCGATACCGCCAGCGAAGTGCTGATTGAGCTAAACACCATTGGCAATGAAATCGAGGTGCTCAAATCCCGGGCTGGGCTGCCTGACCAAGACGCTGAGAACAGTCGCCTCCCCAGCGATGAGAAGCTTCCCCCTCGGGGAGGGGTTGCTGAGGTAGCCCCCGCCGAAACTATGTTTGATGAGGCCCGTCGGCAGCTGCCGGGGTTAGAGCGAATGCTCGCGATCGCAGTCAAGCCCGCCCTAGAGCAAACCCTAGAATCTGAGGCTGAGCAGGCGGCGGCGTTTCCCAACGGCAAGCCCATCGCTGGCGCACCGCCTATTTCGTCGGAGTTTGGCCTGCGCCCCAACCCCTTTGGCACCCGCAGCTACGAAATGCACGAGGGCGTCGACTTTGCTGGGCCAGTGGGCCAGCCCATTTTGGCCACCGCCGAAGGGGTTGTGGTCAGGGCCGACTACAACGGCGGCTACGGCAACCACGTCAAAGTTGATCACGGCTACACCTACGAAACCCTCTACGCCCACCTGACCGACCTAAACGTCAAAATCGGCGATCGCGTCCAGCGGGGCGATGTGGTGGGCTATTTGGGCAGCACCGGGCGTTCTTCTGGGCCGCACCTGCACTACGGCGTCTACCGCAACGGTCAGGCGGTGAATCCCCGCTATTATTTGAAGCTTGAGGAAACTAAATAAACCCAATCCAAGTCCAGAAGTGAGGTTTTGCCGGTGGGAAAGCTCCAGCTCCTGAGCTGGACTTGGCATAGTAGGATCGGTAAAACTACCTTGGCCGCGCTGGCATTACCGAATCTATGGGCAACACCTTTGGGCATTTATTTCGCATTACCACCTTCGGCGAATCCCACGGCGGTGGGGTAGGGGTGGTGATAGACGGCTGCCCACCCCGCCTGGCCATCTCCGCCGAAGAGATTCAGGCCGAGCTGGACCGCCGCCGCCCTGGCCAGAGCAAAATTACCACCCCGCGCAAAGAGAGCGATCGCTGCGAAATTCTCTCCGGGGTGTTTGAGGGCCAAACCCTGGGCACGCCCATTGCCCTGCTGGTGCGCAACGAGAACACCCGCCCCCAGGACTACAGCGAGATGGTGACCGCCTATCGGCCCTCCCACGCCGATGCCACCTACGATGCCAAGTACGGCCTGCGCAACTACCAGGGGGGCGGGCGATCGTCGGCGCGGGAGACCATTGGCCGGGTGGCCGCAGGGGCGATCGCCAAAAAAATTCTCCAGCAGGTGGCGGGCACCGAAGTTTTGGGCTACGTCAAGCGCATTCAAGACATTGAGGGCACCGTTGACCCCGATACCGTCACCCTAGAGCAGGTCGAGAGCAACATTGTGCGCTGCCCCGACCCGGTCGCCGCCGAGCAGATGATCGACCGGGTCGAAGCCATCCGTGACCAGGGCGACTCGGTTGGCGGCGTGGTTGAGTGCATCGCCCGGGGAGTCAAGGTCGGGCTGGGCTCCCCCGTCTTCGACAAGCTGGAGGCCGACCTGGCCAAAGGCGTTATGTCGCTACCCGCCAGCAAGGGTTTCGAACTGGGCTCAGGCTTTGCGGGCACTCTGCTTACCGGCAGCCAGCACAACGACGAATTTTACACCGACGAAACCGGCACCCTACGCACCCGCACCAACCGCTCCGGCGGCACCCAGGGCGGCATTTCCAACGGCGAAAACATCATTATTCGCGTCGCCTTCAAGCCCACGGCCACCATTCGCAAAGCCCAAAACACCGTCACCAATACCGGCGAAGCCACGGTGCTAGAGGCCCGAGGCCGCCACGACCCCTGCGTGCTGCCCCGCGCCGTACCCATGGTCGAAGCCATGGTGGCCCTGGTGCTGTGCGATCACCTGCTGCGCCACCATGGCCAGTGCGAGCTGTTTTAGCAACACCGGCATGAAAATTACTGGTTTGAATCAGGTTCCCGAAGAGTCTGTGTCCCACAACCCGGCAATTAAAAAGCGGGTGCTGCTGCGATCGCACGATCTGCCCCACCTGACCAACTTTGCCCAGGCCTGCTTTGCCCCCGGCCAGGTTGCCCCTGGTCACAGCCACACCGACATGGCCGAGGTCTTTTTTGTCGAGTCGGGCCAGGGCACTATCACCGTCGACAGTCAGCCCTATCCTCTCACCCCCGGCACCTGCATTGCGGTAGAGCCCGGCGAACACCACGAAGTCGCTAACACCGGCACCAAAGACCTCGTTCTTACCTACTTCGGTCTTCGAATTTAGGGAAGCCTAGATTTTGGACTCTCAAGTTTGAATTGGCGATTCATAACAAGCCCTGGTTGCCTAACCCCCAATTGGTTGAGGGCCAACGATCGTTGGCCCCTACAGGAGACCTGTTTTGATTCGGGGTTTTTGAACCCGGACTTAAGCTGCAAATAGGCCAACTCTCAGGGGGCACTTCCTCACCGTCTTCACTCCCCCATCTTCCTCATCCCCTGATCTACCCACTCACCACCCCCGCTGCAAACACCCGCCCAATCACCTCCTCCACCGGCGGGTCGCTGACGGTCAAATCCTGCACGTCCAGATCTCCCAGCAGCTGGCTTACGGTTTGGGTGAGCGCCTCGCGGCGGACAATGAGTCGGGCCGTACAGCCCTCCAGCGACTCCAACTCCCCGTAGCGGCTGAGGGTGGCCGCGTCACAGTGGTTGGCCAAGTCGACGGTCACCTCTCGGTAGGGGGCAAAGCGATCGAGCAGCCCCTCTAGGCTGCCGTCATAGATCAGCCGTCCCTGGTAGATCAGCAGTACCCGCCGGCACAGGGCGGTGATATCGGCCATGTAGTGGCTGGTCAGCAGAATGGTGGCCTGGTAGCGGCGGTTGTAGTCGCGCAAGAATTCGCGCACCGCCACCTGGGCGTTGACGTCTAGGCCCAGGGTGGGTTCATCGAGAAAGAGCACCTGGGGGCGGTGCAGCAGAGCCGCCATCATTTCGGCCTTCATGCGCTCCCCCAGGGAAAGCTTGCGCACGGGCTGGTTGAGCTTCCCCTGGAGGGTCAGCATCTCGGTCAGCTCATCGACCCGGTAGTGAAACTCTTTGTCGGAGAGGCCATAGATAGCCGCGTTTATGCGCAGGGAGTCAAGGGCAGGCAAGTCCCACAGCAGCTGCTGCTTTTGCCCCATCACCAGGGTGATATCCTGCAAGAATTCAGCCCGCCGCTGAAAGGGCACCTGGTCGCCGACCCGCACTGTACCGCTGGAGGGATGAATTAACCCGGTTAGCATCTTGAGGGTCGTGGTTTTGCCAGCCCCGTTTGGCCCTAAAAACCCCACCATCTCCCCCGGCTCGATGCGGAATGATATGGCCTGCACCGCTTCTACCATGCGGTACTGACGACGCAAAAAATGCCGCAGAGTGCCCCTTAGTCCTGGGTCTTTGGCCGCCACGGGGTAGCGCTTACTGAGCTGATGAACGTCAATAGTGGGCATGAGTGGACATGATTTT
>DASQNN010000392.1:0-8621 GCA_035644955.1 Nodosilinea sp.
CCGTGGGCAGCCTGGCTCAGTTTTGCCCTGGGGTAACGGTGGAGGCGGTGCGCCCGGTGGTGGTGACCAGCTTTGCCCAGGTGTTTGGGGTGCGCCCAGTTATACAGAATGCCGCCCCACCGGGCCTTTAAATCCCTGGGCGGCGCAAATACTGCACCGCCCCCACCGCTTGAGTTCGCCCAGGGGACAAGCGCAGCGGCACTGGGGGCAGCGGGGCTGCTGGGCCGCCAGCTGCTGAGTTAGGGTGGCCCAGCGATCGAAGCTCTCTTCAGGAGTTTGGGGCCGCTGGTTAGAGACCGGGATCGCTCGGGGTTCAAAGCTGGGGTGCTGGCGCAGCCAGTCGGGCAAATCGGCGGGGGAGAAGACCGCAGCCGGACTGGGTTGGGCGGATTTGTTTTGCCGGTACCAGTCGCCGCTAGAAAAGCGAATGTCGTGGAGGTTGAGGTTGAGGCGATCGTTAAGCTTGGCGAGAATGCGCCGGCGCTCTAGCGACAGAGTTTGGGCCCACATGGGGTTGGCCACCGCCACGTGCAGCACGTCTTGATCAAGGCGCACCGGGGCGGCCTGGCGGGCAACCCCTTCTCCCACCACGGCGGTCCACTGGTTTAGCACCTGCCGAAACTGACCCCGACTGCGCCAGCGGGGCTGCTGCTCTAGCTGATGAATGACGTTGTGGATGGAATCGAGGGGCATAGACAATCCATCAGTAGAACGCGTTGGCGACAGAACGCGTTGAGGCCTAAGTTGATATCTAGATTGAGACGGGGGAGAGCAACTCGCTGTCTCCACCGCACTTAGCTTAGCTTTCCTTGGCCCAGGGCAGCGTCCAGCTTAGTTGTTTGGGTTGGTGTAGTTTCTTGGGCAACCCAGAAGAGGGAGCACATAAAGCGGTCTAGCCGCCCCGATGCCCATGCTCCTGGCGGTTTTGGCTAGGGAAAGGCTCGGCAATTTTGAGGAAGTCGGATTACCCTAAATTAGGGCTCTTTCGCTTTGGGCCAGTCTTTTATCGCCGCGAAAACTACCTTACAAACCCATGGCTTCCATTCTTGACCCGCCCATTTTGTCCAAAGTTGCCAAAATGAAGGAGCGCGTCTGTTGGCAGCACCCAGCCTTGAGAAATCGCCGCATTGACCAGACCCGCTTGATTTTGGAGGATGGTCGCAGCGACGACACGGAGTTTTCATTCTTAGTAATTGGCGATAGTGGTTCTGGGCCGCACCCCGACCACCATCCCCAGCGGCGCATTGCCGAACAAATGCTGCCCCACCTGCAAGACTGCCGCTTTTTGCTGCACACCGGCGATGTGGTGTACCAGGTGGGGTCGAGTGAGCAGTATCCAGAAAACTTTATTCAGCCCTATCGCGAGTGGCTGGTGGGGGGCGATCGCCCCAGTCAAATCGCCTTCGATGAAATGCTGTTTCGCTTTCCATTTTTGGCGGTGCCGGGCAACCACGACTACTACAACCTGCCCAGGTTCTACAGCGTTTTGGTGCAGCTGTCTCGGCCGCTGCGCAAGCTGCTAAAGCTTAACCTCAAGCCCAATGTGGGCTGGCGTGGCTCTGGGGTGGGCGATGCCTACGCCCGTGCTTTTATAGACTACCTAAAGACGTTGTCGGACGACGAGCTAGAGGCTCACCTCGATCGCCACTACGGCCCCTGGGATGAGAACACCTGGGGGCTGCGCTACCAGCCGGGGCAGTTTACCCGGTTGCCCAACCGCTACTATCGGTTTCGCTACGGCGGCATCGACTTTTTTGGCCTCGACTCTAGCACCTTTAACGACCCCGCCCTGTCACCCCAGCGGTCGACCAGCGCAAGCTATCGCCAGCGCCTCGATGCCCAGCGAGAGGCTATTCTGCGCCAGCAGTAGCAGGTGCGCGAAGAAGCGCTGCACCTACAGGGCAGCGACCCCCACGCCCAGGAGCGTCTAGACGACCTCCAGGCCAAAGTGGAGCAGCTGGAGGAGCAATTGCTGGATATTGAAAAACAGGCTCACCCCGGACCGACTACCCTAGTCGATACCGAGCAACTACTGTGGCTGCGGGACGGGCTGATTGCCTCCTGGCGAGATCCGTCGGTACGGGGGCGCGTTCTCTTCTTTCACCACCCCCCCTACGTGACCGAGGCCACTAAGTGGGGCCAGGGGCAGACCATGGCCATTCGCCAAAACCTGCGCTGGGTGCTCGACCAGGTGGCGGCGGCGGTGCCTGAAATCGGCCCCGATCGCCCGCCGGTCAACCTGGTGCTCAACGGCCATGCTCACTGTTTTGAATACCTTAAAACCGAGGCCACGGGCTATGCCGACAGCCACATGAACTGGGTCGTCTGCGGCGGCAGCGGCCTGAGTCTGCGGCGGCAGCGGTCTGAGGGAACGATGCTTTACGAGCCCCTCGGAGCCGACCCCGATGGCCAAACAGCGTTCAAGCTGGTAGCAAAATCACAGCTGTACATGGGCCTGACCGGCCACAAGACCGAGCGGCGGCGGCCCTATTCGTTTGTGCGTATTGATGTCACGGGGGATGAGGTGCCTCAGTTTGTGCTGACGCCCTACATCTCAGAGCGATCGCACCAGAGCTGGAACGATTATGCCCTGGATCCGCTGGTGTTGAGCTAGAGGCTTTTAATGGAACGCACCCAGGCAATTTTGCAGTTCTGGTTTGATGACCCAGAGGATGCTGCCGGTGAGTACGGCCAGCAGCGGTCCGTTTGGTTCAAAAAAGACCCGGCCTTTGATGACACCATTCGGCGGTTGTTTTTGCCAGAGTATGAGCAGGCGGCAGCAGGAGCGTTAAACGAGTGGCGAAACCAGCCGCGCCCTTGCCTGGCCCTGGTGCTATTGCTAGATCAATTTCCGCGCCATTTGTTTCGCGGTGAGGCGCGGAGTTTTGCCAGCGATCCCATGGCCCTAGCCACCGCTTACCATGCCCTAGAGCGGGGTTACGACCAGCAGGTGCTGCCCGTGGAGCGCATTTTCTTTTACCTGCCGTTGGAGCACAGCGAAAATTTGGCCGACCAGGATCGATCGGTGAAGCTGGTGCGATCGCTCCATGCCGCCCATCCCGAATTTGAATCCACCCTCGACTACGCCCTGCGCCACCGAGACGTGATTCAGTGGTTTGGCCGCTTTCCCCACCGCAATGACGTGTTGGGGCGAGAGACAACACCGGCAGAGGCAGAGTTTTTGCGGCAGCCGGGGTCGAGATTTTAAGCAGTTTTGAGTTTTAAGTTTGAATTTGCGGATTCAAACTTAAAACTCAAAGCTTCCCTAGCCTCCCAACCGATAGCCCTTGCCGTAAACCGTGTGAATAATGGGCGGGGTGCCCTTGGGCTCAATTTTGCGGCGCAGCAGACGCATTTGGGCTGCTACCACATTGCTGCTGGGGGTGTCTTGATCATCCCAAACGCCCTGATAAATTTGCTCGTGGGTAAGTACCTGGTTGGCGTGGCGCAGTAGGTAGGCCAGCAGCCGGGTTTCTTTTTCGGAAAGCTCGACGGGCTGGCCCTGGCGGTGGGCAAGCTGGTTGGCTTCGTCGAGGGTGAGGTCTGCGTAGACCAGACGGGGGGGCAGAGATGGGGGAGCGGCCTCTAGGTTGGGCGATCGCCGCAGCAGCGCCCGCACCCGCGCCAGCAGTTCGCGCAGCTCGAAGGGTTTGACCAAGTAATCGTCGGCCCCGGCATCGAGACCATCGACGCGATCGTTGAGGGTGTCTTTGGCGGTCAAGAATAGAACGGGGGTGGCGTCTTGGCGCGATCGCACCTGCCGACAAATCTCCAGCCCGCTCAGCCCCGGCAGCATCCAGTCGAGAATTAGCAGGTCGTAGCTGCCACCGATGGCTAGATCGCAGCCCGACTCGCCATCGGTGGCGACATCGACCTCGTAACCTTCTCGGTTGAGCAGACGACTCAGCGGGTCGGCCAGTTCTACTTCGTCATCAACCAGCAGGATCTTCATGAGAACGGGGTAAGGAGTGAAGGTCGTTAATGCCAAAATTCCTCTGACAGCAAAGCTTGCAGCTCTCTGCTAAAGGGATAGGTGGTGGGGAATTCGCTGGCCGGATAGGCGGCGATCGCTTCCGCCAAGGCATCTTGGTACACCTCATCCAGCACATCCTGAAAATAGGGTTTGAGGCTTGGAGATTGCTTAAGTAACCGCTTGAGGGCGTTGCGCTGCTCCAAAATGGTGAGCTGCCACCCTCGCCCTCGATAATCGTGGGGCAGATTCACATAGCAACGCTTAAGCAGGTGAACCAGCAAAACACTGAGGCGGCTTTCCAGCTCTCGCTTTGCCGATTTACCCAAGTCTTCAATCTCCTCAATCAACCCGTCCCAATCGAGCTGCTCGGTGTCCCTGGCCCTAAGACAAGTGACAGTGGCCTCCACCCAGCGGACAAAATCGTCGTCATAGAGCTGACGCAGTGGTATTTGGAGCCGAGGGTTTGCCATAGCGCCCACGCGTGGGAGAACTATTCACCAGTGTAAGCCACGCTGAAAACAGCCTCACTCGGCCCAATCTTTAGCTCGCCCCACGGCTTTGAGCCACATCGCAAAATTGTCCTGGGCTGCGGCCTGACCAGGGCCGGGCTCGAATACGCGATCGATGGGGCGATTCTCGACCAGGGTGCGGTAGTCATCCCAAAAGCCCACCGCCAGACCGGCAGCGAAGGCGGCTCCCTGGGCGGTGACATCGAGCACCTGGGGCCGCTCGAGCGGAATGCCCAGCACATCGGCCTGAAACTGCATGAGAAAGTCGTTGTTGCAGGCCCCGCCGTCGACCTTGAGCTGGCGAATCGGGGTTCCGGCATCCTGGTTGACGGCATCGACCACTTCTTTGACTTCATAGGCGATCGCCTCCAGCACCGCCCGCACCAGGTGCTCACGCTGGGCACCCCCGGTGAGGCCAAAGAATGCGCCGCGAGCGCTCATGTCCCAGTGGGGGGCACCGAGACCGCTGAGGGCGGGCACAAAGTAGACGCCACCGTTGTCATGGGCGTTGCGGGCGAGAATTTCGGTTTCCGCAGCGCTGGAAATCACTTGCAAACCATCGCGCAACCACTGAATGCAGGCCCCAGCGGTGAACATGCTGCCCTCGATCGCATAGCCAATATGGGGCTGTTTAGGAGCTTCTGTGGCTTCTGACCAGGCCACGGTGGAGAGCAGCTGGTGGTGCGATCGCACGATGTCATCCCCAGTGTGCGATACCAGAAATGCCCCGGTGCCGTAGGTGCATTTGAGCAGGCCGGGGCGATCGCAGCCGTGGCCATAGAGCGCCGCTTGCTGGTCGCCAAAAATTGCCGCGATCGGTATTTCGCAACCGAGAATGGACGGGTCAGTATGACCAAACACCCCAACGCTAGGCTTGATAGCGGGCATCATGTGGGGCGAAATGCCAAACAGCTCTAGCAGGGTGTCATCCCACTGGCCGGTGGCAAGGTTGAGCAGCATGGTGCGGCTGGCGTTACTGTGGTCGGTGGCGTGTACCTGCCGCCCGGTCAGGTTCCACAGCACCCAGCTATCTACCGTGCCCGCCAGCACCTGGTCGAAATCTACCGGTGGATCCGCTTCCTTCTTTGCCTGTTCTAGCAGCCAGGTCAATTTAGTCGCCGAGAAGTAGGCGTCGAGGACTAGACCGGTGCGATCGTAAATTTCTGCTGCCTTACCGGCTGCCCGCAGCTGGTTACACAGCGGTGCGGTGCGGCGGTCTTGCCAAACAATGGCATTGGTCAGGGGACGCCCGGTGGCGCTATCCCACAGCAGACAGGTTTCGCGCTGCACCGTCAGCCCAATGGCGGCAATATCGGTGGGTGTTAGCCCCGCTTTAGAAATGGCAGACCCCATAGCCCACTCAATTTCTTCCCAAATTTCGCGGGCATTGTGCTCAACCCACCCCGGCTGCGGGTAGTACTGGGTAAGCTCACGGTAGGCCTGACCTGCGATCGCACCCTCCTGGTCAAAGACAATCGCGCGGTTGCCAGTGGTGCCCAGATCGAGGGCCATGATGTAGTTGGCGGTCATCGTACCTGTGCCTCTGCAGCGCCCACAGCGTAGCAAATTACTGCAAATCTTGCTCTATCCTGAAGATAGGTTCTTGCAGTTCAAGATAGTGATGAAATGCTAAAGATAAGCCAGAAATTTGGCAGTTTACACTAATACCAATCGGTTAGAAGTAAGCCTTCTACTCTAGAAAATTCACGAGTGTTGTGAGTCACAAGCGTTGCTGTTTGAGCTAAAGCTGTGCCTGCGATTAAACAGTCTAAAGGGCCAATGGGCTGACCTTGAGCCTCGAGTTTGGCCCGAATGATCGCTGCTGCTGCGGCCATTGTTTGGGTAAATGGCAAAACTGTGACGTAGCTTAGAAATGTGTTCAACTGTTGGCGACGCCGGTCAGGGTTGGCCGACTTAGCCAGGCCAACATGCAGCTCAAACAGGACGATGGTGGGAATGACCAATTCAGCAGGCGATGTACTGGTTAGCGTTGCGGCCACCCTTCCCATGCCCTTGAAATAATAAATCACTGTGTTTGTATCGAGAACGTACATCAAAGCACTTCTCGCGCTACATCTTGCCCAAGGCTGGCTCGTAACTCCTCTGCAGTAGGGCTATCAGGCCAAGCGCCTGACAGCTGAGCAACTAGCACTGGCCAAGGTTGGCGGTCACTTTCATGTAAAGAAGCCTGAATGGGGCCGCTGTGTTGTTGAACAAATTGAGCGAAGATTAGCACCAAACTTGCCTGATCTTCTGGCAAGGTTTTCACCAGCTCATAGATGGTCTCAGCTGCATTCATAGCGTCTCCACGTCTCCATCGCTCTTTTTCTATGATGCTCTAAACCCGAAACTTCGGCCCAGCCCACCTAGAAGTTCGGTATCCCCCTCCCCCGCTGAGCAGGCTCTTGTGGAACAATTTTAATCAATCAACGGGATACTACCCCCTTGCTGTGCGCGTCGAAATTGTGTTTAAGAGGCTTGCTCCCTTGAAACAAGGACTTTGGATTCCCCTGAAACGGCTGCTGGCGACCATAGCTGCTGCCATCATGATGTTGACTGGGGCGATCGCATCCCCTGCCTATGCCCAATCTCCGGCGACAGCGGCGATCGCCAATCAAAGCTTTGTCGCGGCTGCCGTGCGCCAAGTGGGCCCTGCGGTGGTGCGCATCGACACCGAGAAAACCATTACCCGCCAGGCGCGCGATCCGCTCTATGAAGATCCCTTTTTGCGCGACTTTTTTGGCGGTATGCCCCGCCAGCCCCAGGAAGAGCTGCTGCGGGGTCAGGGTTCCGGCTTCATTATCGACAACACCGGCAACATTTTGACCAACGCCCACGTGATCAACGGGGCCGACCGCGTGGTGGTCACGCTTAAGGATGGCCGCAGCTTTGACGCCGTTGTGGAAGGGGTAGACGAAGTCACCGACCTGGCCGTGGTCAAAATCGACGACAGCGAAGACGATGTGCTGCCGGTGGCCACCCTGGGCGACTCCGACCAGGTGGAGGTGGGCGACTGGGCGATCGCCGTGGGCAACCCCCTCGGCCTTGACAACACCGTTACTCTAGGCATTGTCAGCACTCTCAAGCGCACCAGCAGCTCGGTCGGCATCCCCGGCAAGCGCCTGGAGTTTATTCAGACCGATGCCGCCATCAACCCCGGCAACTCCGGCGGACCGCTGGTCAACCAGCTGGGCGAAGTGATCGGCATCAACACAGCCATTCGGGCCGACGCCATGGGCATTGGCTTTGCCATCCCCATCAACAAGGCCAAGGAAATCAAAGATATGCTGGCTCGGGGCGAAACCGTGGTCCACCCATACATTGGCGTGCAAATTGCCAATCTCACCCCCGAGCAGGCCAAGCGCAACAACGAAGACATCAACTCTGGCCTCTACCTGCCCGAAGTTGATGGCGTGCTTGTGATTCGAGTGCTAGAGGGTACCCCCGCCGCCGATGCAGGCCTGCGCCGAGGCGATGTGATTTTGCAGGTGGATGGCACCCCCATTCGCAGCGCCGATGGTCTACAAATCAAGGTCGAAAATACCAAGATTGGCAACAGCCTAGAGCTAAAAATTCAGCGGGGTGATCGCCCCATGACCGTCAGGGTCAAAACTGCTGAACTTCACGAGCAGGCCAGTTAGCGCTCACCCATTTACCCTTTCACCCATCCCTTGAATCAGGAGACTTTCCATGCATTCCACTGAAGACACCGGTACCCGCAAAATTCTTTCTGCCGTTAGCCATGGCTCAATTTTCTTTAACACTCTAGTCGTGTCCGTTGGCGTTCCTATCGCCATTCTGCTGATTTCTAATGACTCAGTCGTTAAAGAAAACGCTAAAGAAGCCATAAACTTCCACCTAAATATATGGTTTTGGAAGGTAGTCGCAGGAATTTTGGCCTGGGTGCTGATCGGCATTCCGCTGTTGTTGGTTGTGTTTCTTGTGGACTTGATTATGCCTATCTTTGGCATCTTCCACAGCATCACTAACCCCAACATAGCGTTCCGCTATCCGCTGATTCTACGCCTGTTCTAGCGAGATCCCTAAGCTGGCAATCTGGTACTCACGCGGCGTTATCGATAGCTGCTAAGCTTCCAGGCTTGTGCTGGGTACGAGTCGTACGGCAGCAGTCCAGGCAA
>DASQNN010000393.1:0-4099 GCA_035644955.1 Nodosilinea sp.
AAATGGCCGTGTAGAACCCCAGGTTCTACACGGCGCCAGGGTAGCTGAGCCCGCCTTAGCCACTTCGACGGTGCGTTCTGAGCGGCGATCGCCGCTGCCGCTGCTGCTCGGTCTGGCGGCCCTGACCGCCCTGGGGCTAGGGGTCTGGGCGCTGTTGGGCCGCAGTAGCGTCACCTCTCAGGCCAACAATAGCGATCCGGCTGCGGAGACGGCCCCTGCGGCCTCCAACCCCGACCCCGACCCCGATGAAGCTGAATCGCCTGAACCACAGGACACCGCAGACAGTAGCCCCAGCGCGCCCCCAGAAGCGCCCGTAGTGGTTAGCGCCACCCTGAGCGATCGCGCCTGGCTAAGCGTGATTGCCGATGGCGAGCGGGTCTACGAAGGCACGGCCGAAGCGGGCTACGAAGAGACCTGGACGGCGCAGAACAGCGTGGTCTTTAGAACGGGCAACGCCGGCGGGGTAGAGCTATCGGTGAATGGCGATCGCGCCGTGACCGTTGGCAACAACGGTGTGGTGAGAACCCTCACCTTCACCCCCAGCTCGGGGGTAGAAACCCTACAGTCACCTTAGTCGTTGTTGGGGCCTCCAGCCCCAAACCCTTAAACGAGAGGGCCTACAATAGAAGCGATCCTCCTACTGCTCCTCTGCCCGACCTATGACACCGCCCACCGAGCTAGAGACCGCCGATACCCAGACGGTTAGCCCCTCTGGTGCCGCTCCCGCCTCGACGGTTGACCTCGACGAGGTGCCCTACGATGTGGAGATGTCGCTGTTTGACCACCTGGAAGAACTGCGGCAGCGCATTTTTTACAGTCTGATCGCCGTGGTGCTGGCCATTGTGGCCTGCTTCTGGCAGGTTAGGCCCATCGTCAGCCTGTTAGAGGTGCCGGCTCAGGGAGTCAAATTTTTGCAGCTCTCGCCGGGCGAATACTTTTTTGTCTCTTTCAAGGTGGCGGGCTACAGCGGCCTAGTGGCTGCCAGCCCGTTTATTCTCTACCAGGTGGTGCTATTTGTGCTGCCGGGGCTGACTCGGCGAGAGCGGCGGCTGGTGGGGCCCCTGGTGCTGGGGTCGAGCGTGCTGTTTTTTGCGGGGCTGCTGTTTGCCTACGTGGCGCTAATTCCAGCGGCGCTCAATTTCTTTATCAGCTACGGGGCCGATGTGGTCGAGCAGCTGTGGTCGATCGATCGCTACTTTGAGTTTGTGCTGCTGCTGCTGTTTAGCACCGGGCTAGCCTTTCAAATTCCGATTTTGCAGATGCTGCTGGGGCTCTTGGGCATTGTCAACTCTGAGCAGATGCTGAAGGGCTGGCGCTATGTGCTGCTGGGGGCGGCGGTGCTGGGGGCGGTGTTGACGCCTTCCACCGACCCGGTGACCCAGAGCCTGCTGGCGGGGGCGGTGCTGTTTCTTTACTTTGGCGGCATTGGGCTGGTGAAGGCGATCGGCAAGTAGGGGTAGAGTTGCGGAGCCCTTGCCGCGACAACTCTAGAGACAGATTTCTTTTTATAAAGCTTTCACGTTAGGATCAAGCCGTCGCTACGCCTGACTAAACCCTATGTTTCTAGATGAGTTAACTCCCTTCGTGCAAGAACTGACCGCCCACCCCGTGGCGTTTTTGGGCGGACTGACCTCGGGTCTGCTGCGGCTCAGTCTGTCGGATGACCCCGTTAAAAGCTGGTTGCAAAACCAGGGTGTTGCCCCCAGCGCCAGCGCCAGTGCCGCAACCCGCTCCAGCGCCCGCAATGGTGGTCCCCAGAGCATTTCCATCGACTAGCCCCATCCCAAAGCTGGGTCCTTGGGCGCTTGAGATCTAGGCCCAGCTTTGCTGAGGCAACAGTTCGGTGAACCAGCGCTGCACCCGGTGCACCAGCGCCTGGAGCGGGTCGGTAGAGGTTTGAGCGGCCGCTAGGGCTCGCCGGTAGTCGGCGATCGCGCAGTTCCAGTCGCCTCGCAGGTGATAGGTGCGCCCCCGCTCGGCATAGATATACTCGGGCAGCTGGTGAAACATCAGCGCTTCGTCAAAGCAGTCTAGGGCGCGGTCTAAATCACCCATTTGCCGCAGGGTGGCCCCTAGATTAATGCGGGCGCGGCTGTTAAAGGGGTTGAGGTCTACGGCCTGTTCATAGTCGTCTAGGGCGGCGACCAGATCGCCTAGGGCGGCGTGGCCCATGGCTCGGTTGTTGTAGGCCTGGTCTAGGTTGGGATCAAGGGCAATGGCGCGATCGCAATCGGCCAGGGCGGTGCAGGGCTGACCCAGCCACAGGTAGACCAAGCCGCGATTGCTGTAGTACATCGCCCGCTGGGGATGGCGCTCAATCAACTGACTCAGCAACTGCAGAGCCTGGGGATACTCCTGCCGCTTGACGGCAGCCGCCGCCAAGCGACTGAGGGTGTCATCGGCGGTGCCGTAGTCCTTGGTCGCTTCTGACTTGGCCCGAAAGGCCGTTACGGCCGTGGGCTGTGCCCCGCGCGGCAGCGTGCGAACTAGGGGCTGCTGTGGTCGGTAGATGTGCATGGCTGTATCCCTGTATTGTGCTCATAAACCGTGAAACCAATCCAGCGGGGCAAGGGGGTTAAAAAACCTCAGCCCTTACCGTCTAGGCAGGAACCTGTTCATAGCGTCCCATTTCTACTGGTTTGGCCTAGTTGCACCTGTGGCAGTTATCGAGTTGGCTAACCAAATTGAGCAGGCTCAATGGTTAACCTATCGACCCCCCTGGGAGGGTTGAATCATCAATGTGGATCGATGTCGCTATGGTCGCATCTACCTGGGGAAGGCTAAACCGCAAAAAAACGGAGGTTAAAACCGCTTTTTCACAACCTAATCGGGGTTTCAAGCTTTAGCCTAAGAAAATACACGCAGAAACTCTCCATACTTCCTTATTCTTGGTAAGGATTTCATAACCCTCTGAGGCGGAGTCGGGCCTTTAGGACCCGTTTGAGGTGGCCTACTCTGCCCGCTGCAATACCGAAATTTTGGGGTCAATAATCTTGCGGCCCTGGCCAGGGAAGTTGATCGCTAGACAAATCTTGTTTCCCGCTCCAAAAATATGGGTCACTTCCCCAGCACCGTAGGCCTTGTGCACAACGACATCGCCTACCGTCCAGTCGGACTGGTGGGCACCGCTGCCGGGTTTGGCATCGGCCTCGCTCTTTTTGCGGGCTTCGCGCAGGGGTGTGCTCCACTTTTGGGGCAGGCTCATAATGCTGTTGCCGGTAACCAGATCCGTTGGTAGCTCGGCCAAAAACAGCGAGGGGCTAGCCGGTTCGCGGTTGCCGTAGAGCCGGCGCTCGCGGGCGTGGGAGATAAACAGTCGCTCTTTTGCGCGGGTGATGCCCACGTAGCAGAGGCGGCGCTCTTCCTCGGTGGCGGCAGGGTCTTCCAGCGAGCGGTGGTTGGGAAAGAGGCCCTGCTCTAACCCGACCAAAAACACCACGGGGAACTCCAACCCCTTCGAGGAGTGTAGGGTCATCAACGACACGGCGTTTTTGCCCTCCTTCGTGTCGTCGAGATCAGAGGCGAGGGAGGCGTTGGCCAAAAAGGCCAGCAGGGAGGGGTCGTCGACGTTTTCTTCCTCGAATTGCAGGACAGCGTTGTAGAGTTCCTGCACGTTGCCAAAGCGATCGTCGGCCTCGTCGGTGCCCTCGGCCTTGAGGGCAGCTAGATAGCCGCTGTCCTCAAGCACCCCCTGAATGATTTCAGACCCCTTTTGCTCATCAATGCCCTGGCGATACTTTTTGATCAGCGCGGCAAAGTCGAGCACGCCCTTGGCCGAGCGGCCCGCCAGGGTTTTCACGGAGGTTTCGTCGGCGAGAATTTCCCACAGGGGAATGCCGCCCAGGGTTTGGGTGGCCTGCTCGAGCTTGTCGAGGGTGCCCTTGCCGACGCCGCGCCGGGGCACGTTGATCACGCGCTTGAGGCTGACGGTGTCAGACGGGTTGGCGATCGCCCGCAGATAGGCCAGCACGTCTTTAATTTCGCGGCGATCGTAGAACCTCAGCCCCCCCACCACCTGGTAGGGAATGCCGTAGCGGGTCAGCACATCCTCAAAGGCGCGCGACTGGGCGTTGGTGCGGTAGAGAATGGCAAAGTGTCC
>DASQNN010000394.1:0-2537 GCA_035644955.1 Nodosilinea sp.
GCTGGTCGGCAGGGAGGCGATCAACCCAGGCGGGCTGCCAGGGCAGCGGCGGCGCGATCGCAAAGGGAACCTCCCCGGGGCGCGGCTGCATCCACACAATGGCCGCAGGAAAAGGCTGGGGGTTGGTCAATGCTTCAATAAAGGCAGTGCGATCGCGCTCCTCCCCAAACAACCGACGACTTAATTTCAGCAGCAGATTAGACGGTTGACCCATAGGGCAGGATTATGCCACAGCATTTGACCAAGCCGCACGGGAACAGGGGTTTGACTTCAAATTCCACGGACGCATCCCATGAATGCATCCCATAGACAAATCAACAGACAACTCAAATTGCGGACCATTACCTATAACTTAACCGTTAACCTTGATTTATGTCTAAAGACAGATGCCGTCAAAAGTGATGATTCCGAAACAATTAGTCCCCACGACACTAACATTTGCTACTTTGAACACAGAAACAGCTCAATCAAATTCATTGCCAAACCCATCGGTCAAGGGGGATATTACCCTTGTTTCTGCTGATCCCCGCCGAGTTTACGTTGTTTAACGTTTTTAGCATTGATCATTTACAAAATTGTGAATGCATCTAAAGCAAACATAAAGAAAACCTGAAGGTCCTTCAGCCGCTCCAACCTCTACATCCCACTAAACCCCAGGTATTTGAGTCGTGGGCCAGTTGATCCCCATTTTTTCAAGAGTGAAAATGTAGGGGTTATTGTGCAGCCTTTAGGAAGCCACTATGAAATCAGCGCAGTGCCGGGTGTCATCTTGTAGCCGCTGCCGTTTTTATACCCCAGAGGGTCGTCGGGGAGGACATTGTAGCCAGCTAGGCGTGTCGGTAGAAAGTCGCTGGGAACCGTGTTCTTTGGCTGTTCCAGTATTCGCCACTCCGCTGGTAGAGATGAAGCCCCTGGACTTTTTGCCCCAGCCCCTTGAGCTTACGTTTTCGGATGTTTTGCTAGAGACATCGCTGCTAGAGGCGACGCTGGAGGCTCCCGCCGTATCTGACCACCAAAAGGCTAGCTATCCCCAGCCAGTTCACGCCCGCATTTCTCGTTAATTTCTCGTTAGGGTAACCCTGTGGTGCCAGCGGTGCATTATTGGCTCCGACAACATTGGCCCTGGCACCATTGCCCCATCGACTACAGCCACCTGCTGCCAGGAGAGGACAGCGCCGAGCCTAAGCCCCTACAGTTTGGCCTTTTAGGAATTGGGGTTATGGGATTCGGATTTGATATTAGGGGTGCATGGCGTTAGCACTTACAGCTCGCCCAGCGTCGCTTGCCAGGTCTAGAATGCGATGATTCAGGCCCGACTTAACCGGGTCATCGTCCACCTGAGTCTCTTGAACGCTGTGACACAGCCGCTTCAATAGGGTTTGTCGTGGCTGATGGTGATCACCCCCACCTGATTTTGGCGGGCTAACTCTAGAATTACCTGCCAGATTAGGGCCTGGGTGTTGGCGTCTAGCATGGCGGTCATTTCGTCGGCGATCAGGTAGCGGGTCTGCCGGTTGAGCACCCGGGCGATCGCCACCCGCTGCAATTCGCCCCCGCTCAGCCCGTGGGGGTAGCGGGTCAGCCAGCCGGGGTGAATGCCCAGAGCATCGAGGTGGTGCAGCTGGGGCGGGTGCCCTTCGCGCAAAATGCGATCGATGCGCCAGCGGGGGTTCACTGCCAGCTCCGGGTTCTGAAAGACGAGCTGCACCGGGCAGTAGCCCCGAGTCGGCAACGGCTGTTCATCCAGCGTGATTTGGCCGCGGCTGGGGGGCAAATAGCCCGCCAGCAGCTTACCCAGGGTGGTTTTGCCGTAGCCCGAGGGGGCCATCAGTCCTACCACCTCCCCCGGTGCCACCGTCAGCGAGCGATCTTGCACCACCCACGGCAGCTGGCCCCGTAGCGAAACCACAGCCCATTACCCTTCAGCATGAATACACCTCGCCCAACCTTGACGTACCCACCGCAGCTCAGGCCGCCCTGCCTCGCACTCGGCGGTGACCCAGGGGCAGCGATCGCAAAACAGACACCCCCGAGGCAGCTGCTCAAGACTGGGCTGGTTGCCCGGCACCGGCACAAATTCATTTTGGGGCAGCGATCGCCACAGCGCCTGGGTGTAGGGATGGCGCAAATTGCCGGTGGCAAAGTCTTGGGCCGCAGCGATCTCCACCGTGGTGCCTGCGTAGAACACCGCCACCCGGTCGGCCACCTGCAAGGCCGCTTCAATATCGTGGGTAATTAAAATTACCCCGCGCCCGCCCTGGGCCAGCTCTCGCAGGTGGTTGAGGGTTTCGGTTACCACGTCGGGGTGTAGCCCCGGGGTTGGCTCATCGGCAATTACTAAGTCGGCCTGGGTAACCACCGCCGTAGACACCAGCACCCGTCGCGCCATGCCCCCTGACAGCTGAAACGGGTAGCGCTGCCGGGTCGTCGCGGGCAACTCATAGCGGGCAAAGGTGCGATCGACCGCCGCCCGAGCGGCCCCGGCCGACAGGCCATTTAGCAGACCCACCCGCTGCACCTGCTGACCCATCGTCATC
>DASQNN010000395.1:0-2580 GCA_035644955.1 Nodosilinea sp.
ATCAATACCACAAAGGGAGCGAGCACTTTGGTTTTGCGAATTTTGTCGGCCAGGCTGAGTTGATCGCCAGGGGTAGTGGTTAGCTTTTTGAGCTCAAGCAGCATATAGCGGTCTTGGGCCCACAACCAGTGCTTCAGGGATTTGCGATCGTCGTGAAGAATAGGACTGTTTAGGGTTGTGGACTGGCCCTGTACCTGCAGCAGCTGAGTGTGGCCATCGTCAATATAGGTGGCGCGATCGCAGCGGAAAAGTACCTGCCGAGGAGGTAAGATGCTGCCTTTTAAGGGCTGGCCAAAGACGCAGTAATGAAAGGGGGCAAAATAACCATTTACTGTGGCACTGGGTTGCAGCTGTTGCAGCTCTGCCACTAAGGCTGGAGGAACTTGGTAATCGGCATCGAGGGAAAGGCACCAGGGGGTCTGGACTTTAGCGATGCCGAAATTCCACTGGGCGGCGTGGGTGTCGAAGGGGCGTTGATAAATATCAACGGTGGGATAGTGGCTGAGAATGTCTAGAGTGGCGTCGGTGCTGAGGCTATCGATCACTACAATGCGACTGGCCCAGGCTAGGTATTCGAGGGTGCGATCGATGTTGGCGGCTTCGTTGTAAGTGAGAATGAGCGGCGTGATGTGCTCTAGCTGCATTGGATTTGCCAGGCTTGAGGGTGAAGGCGCTGATGGTTTTTGATTAATCTGGGGTCGCCTGCTGGGGCGAGGGTGCTCTCGTTGACGCTGGCGAAGCAGGTGACATTATTGGGAACTGCTATAACGGTGCTCTAGGCCACGGGTTCAGCGGCGTTTGGCTTGCTCAATATGCTCTGGGCTGAAAGTTTTCAGGGGTGTCTAATTCAAATACTTCCTCGTGGATGCGGGCGACGTAGAGGCCTTCTTGTAGGGCTTTTTCCCGCAGGGAAGCAGACATGTCGACGGCGGCTAGGATGCCGTAGAGTTGCTTGTCGCGGTGTTCGGGGAAGAAATCGCGGAAGCGGTGCAGTAGGGTTTTGAGTTGGGCAATAGACTCTTCGCGGGCGTGGCTTTTGACTTCGACAACGTAGGCTGTATTGACAGGGCCATTGGCGTAGGCGAGGACGTCGATCTCTAGATGTTGACCCGCTTTGCTGACCCGCACACTGGGGCTAATGACTTCCATGCCAAAGCGATCGCGCAGGATCTTTTCCATAGAAGGCAAAGCCAAGCCTTCGGTAAAGCTGCCAAACTTGGCCCCTAGCCCGCCGATTTGCTTGCCTAGTTCTCTGAGTTGGCGATCGGTTTCTTGCATGCGGCGATCGGTTTCTTGAAACTTGCGATCGGTTTCTTGAAAAAGCCGCAGAATATCGTCGAAGGTGGGCTGAGCAGTTGACATGGCTAGATGTGCCGATAAAATAGGCGAGATGTACTACATGTATTGTACGCACAACCTAGCTGGCTTTAGCTCTGTGGAGAGAGGGTGGCAGCGCAGGCCATAGACTTCCACAGGTAAGGAACGCGCCCAGCGAATTGAAACTGAGGGTTGGTAAAGCCTTCGGAAACGACCAATTGGCTAAGGGTGTCTACTGAGAAGAACTTGATATGGCCGCCATCCCATAGGGTAGTGAAGTGACTGTCTAGTTTGCCAGACAGGGCCAAAGCTAAGTTCTTAAGATATCCATGGTATGGGGTGGTTAAAACTAACGTCCCTGCTGGGCGCAGGCATTGGCGTGCTACCCGCACTAATTCTCTGGGATAGAACAAATGCTCAATGACTTCAGTAGAGATCACCAGGTCAAAAGCTTTCTCAAGATCAGCTAGATCTAGAGCGTATACGCTGCCCTGTCGGAACTGGCAGTTTGGATAAGCCTGCTGGGCTTGGGCTACTCCGGAGGCTGATTCTTCAATGCCAACCACGTCAAACCCTTGAGTAGCTAAAAAGTGACTAAAGCTGCCGTTACCGCAGCCTAGATCTAGAATTTTGATTTTTGAGGTGGCGCTAGGGCCAGAACGAGGAGACGAGGCGATCGCGGTGTGAATCAAGTTTAAAGCTGGCTTGGCTAAATAGTGATGGTGATGCCCCACCTGTGAACTACCGTAACTATATTCATAGGAGGTTGAGGTTTTCATAGGATTTTAAAACTGTGATTGATAGTAAGTTGTGGCTAGGAATATCGCCATCACTCTAGCTTCCTCCTCAGAGCTTGTGGTAGCTCGGTGGGCCATTAGCAGACTTCTTTTCAAGAATGGCGGTATACACTTCGATCAATTGAGCCGCCACGCGATCCCAGGTGTAGTGATTGAGTACAAGATGGCGGGCGCGATCGCCCATGGTTTTGGCAGCTAATGGATCAGATAAGCACTCAATCAGTGCCTTGGCGATGGCATCGGCTTGAATATCGACCACTTTGGCGGCATTGGCACGAGCGGCATCAGGAAAGTTACAGCCGGTAGTGATGACGCAGGGTAGGCCAGAGGCCATGGCTTCCAGGACGGACATACTGAAGCCCTCGGAATAGGAGGGGGCAACGTAGAGGTTGACAGCAGCCAGGGCAGAATATTTCAGTTCCCCGGTGAGCATTCCAGTGAAGGTAACAGCATCGGGGCATTTGGC
>DASQNN010000396.1:0-1535 GCA_035644955.1 Nodosilinea sp.
CCAGGTCTGTTCTTAAGCCGACCGATCGGGCTAAATCGCGCCCCCCAGTCCGCTGGGCGACCTTTGTAATGGCGGCCACCCTGGGGCTTTCGGCGGCGATCGTCATGGCCTGGTTTGCAGGCGAGGCGCGCATTAGCAACATTTTTGCTCAGCTCCAGGTGTTGCAGAGCCAGCCCCCCATGTGGCTGGAGGTTCCTATGGTGACGGCCCAGTACTTGGCGGCCCCTACGGTGGTGCTGCTGCTGCTGGCCTTTGCCATTACCCGCGCTTCGCCCCGGCCCCGGCCCTGGTCACGGTGCATTGTGGTCAGCATTTTGCTGGTGTTGGTAATTCGCTACCTGGTGTGGCGCTGCCTCTCGACTTTAAATCTGGCCTCGCCCCTGGAGGGCACCCTGAGCCTGGGGCTGCTGGGCATGGAGCTGTTTGGCCTTACCACCAGCATTATTCAACTGCTGCTGCTGCTGCGGGTGCGCGATCGCAGACCCCAGGCCGACCAGCTCGAGCAGGACGTAATCAGCGGCCGTTACCAGCCCTGGGTCGATGTATTCATTCCCACCTACGATGAACCGGCCTTTATCCTGCGCCGCACTATCATTGGCTGTCAGGCCATGACCTACCCGCGCAAAACTGTCTACCTGCTAGACGACACCCGCCGCCCCGAGATCAAAGCTCTGGCCAGCGAGCTGGGCTGCCGCTACGTTACTCGTGCCAGCAACCACCACGCCAAGGCGGGCAACCTCAACCACGCCGTTGAAGAGACCCAGGGCGAGCTGATTGCCTCCTTCGATGCCGACTTTGTCCCTACCCGCAACTTTTTGTGCCGCACCGTGGGGTTTTTTCAGCAGGCTAAAGTGGGCCTGGTGCAAACCCCCCAGAGCTTTTACAATGCCGACCCGATCGCCCGCAACCTGGGCCTAGAGGGGGTGCTAACGCCCGAGGAAGAGGTGTTTTACCGCCAGATTCAGCCCATGCGTGACGGGGTGGGCAGTGTGGTGTGCTCGGGCACGTCCTTTGTGGTGCGGCGCAGCGCCCTTGAAAACAGCGGCGGCTTTGTCACCGAGTCGCTGAGCGAAGACTACTTTACCTCGGTGCGCCTGGCGGCCCAGGGCAACGACGTCATCTACCTCGACGAAAAGCTCAGCGCTGGCCTCGCCGCCGAAGATATTGCCGCCCACGCCACCCAGCGGCTGCGCTGGGCCAGGGGCACTCTGCAAGCCTTTTTTATCGACTCCAACCCGCTGACCATTCCGGGGCTCACTCCCATGCAGCGGCTGGGCCACCTGGAGGGGCTGCTGCACTGGTTTAACAGCCTTCCCCGCATTGGCTTTTTGCTGATGCCGTTGGCCTACTCGTTTCTCAACGTAATTCCGATTCAAGCGACGGCGCGGGAGCTGCTCTACTACTTTGTGCCCTACTACCTGGTGCAGCTGACGGTATTTGCCTGGCTGAATGAGCGATCGCGCTCTGCCCTGCTGTCCGATATCTACTCGCTGGTGCTGGTGTTTCCGCTGGCGGCCACGGTGGTGCAGTCTATG
>DASQNN010000397.1:0-1854 GCA_035644955.1 Nodosilinea sp.
GCGGCACGATCTTTCGCCCCAGCCTAGACGTGCTGAACCTGGTGCTCGACAAGCGCCACCAGCGGGAGTTTTTTGGCCGCATTGGTCTCCTCAACCCCCGCTACGAGGTTTTGGAGGGCGACGAAAGCACGGCCGAACTCGTTACCAAGGCAGAAACTATCGGCTTTCCGCTGGTGATGAAAACCCGCCGCCTGGGCTACGACGGCCACGGCACCTCGGTGATCAAAAGCCTCGATCAGCTCAGCCCCACCTGGGACACCTTCAACCGTGCCCCGGTGCTGCTGGAGGAGTTTGTGCCCTTTAAGCAGGAGCTGGCGCTCATGGTGGCCCGCTCCGCCAGTGGCGACATTGCCGTGTATCCCACTGTCGAAACCCAGCAGGTGAACCAGGTCTGCCGCCGAGTCTTTGCCCCGGCCAGGGTCAGGGCTGGGGTTGACAGTCGCATGGAGGGCATTGCCCGCACCGTGGCCGAGGAGCTTAGTCTGGTGGGCATTGTCGGTATCGAGTGCTTCCTCACCCAAGCCGATCGCATACTTATCAACGAAATTGCTCCCCGCACCCACAACTCGGGCCACTACACCCTAGATGCCTGCGCCACCTCGCAATTTGAGCAGCAGCTGCGGGCCGTGGGCGATCGCCCCCTTGGCCCTACGGCACTCACCTGCCCCCAGGCGGTGATGGTCAACCTGCTGGGGCTTGATGAGCCTGAGGAAAGCCACCATCACAAGCTTGAGACCCTGAAGCAATGGCCTGGGGCCACCCTCTACTGGTACAACAAAGCCATTCGCCCCGGACGCAAGCTGGGCCACATTACCCAGTGCCTTGAGGCGGCCGCCGATCCTGTTGCGGCCGCTGAAGCGATCGAGGCCCTGTGGTACGGCGCCTAACCCCGTCATCCCAAACCAGCGTCTCACCCCACCCCTTTACGCTCCCCATGCCCTATACCCTAGATCAGCTCAATGCAATGACCGAGGCCGAATTCGTTGCCGCTGTCGGCCCCGCCTTTGAAGATACGCCCAGGATTGCGGCTCAAGTTTGGCGCCAGCGCCCCTTTGCATCGGTGGCCGATCTACATCAGCGCATGGTGGCGCTCGTGCGGACGATGACGCCAGCAGATCAGCTGGCCCTGATCCACGCCCACCCCGACCTGGGCACAAGGGTGGCGATGGCCGAAGCGTCGGTGTCAGAACAAAGCAAAGCCGGTCTCAACACCCTTAGCCCCGAGGAGTACCATCTCTTTCAGCGCCTCAACCAAGACTATAAAGATACCTTTGGATTTCCGTTTATCTTGGCGGTAACTGGTCATACCAAAACGTCGATTTTAGAAAATTTCACCCTGCGGTTACGTAATTCCACGGATGAGGAAATAGCAACAGCTCTGTTACAAGTCGAAACAATTGCGCGATCGCGCTTAGAAGCCTGGGTACAAGGGAACTCTAGCCCGTAAAGGCTTTAGATTGTCCTTACAAAATTCATGAAACTTTTACACTGAGCCTGAATTGATGAAAGCCAGACTAAGTGTTATTACTGGCAGATCAAACGTATAGTATTAGGCTTATATCTAAAGCAGCTAATTAACTTGCCAGCTAGAGTAGGGTTGTGTCTATGAAATGGGCTATTGCTGCACCTTTTGTTAATCGTGAAAATATTGACAGTGTCAATTGGCTAGAGCCCTTTGTGCCGGGCAGCAACCATGAATTTCAGCTAGTTCCCCGACAAAAACCGCTGCCAAAGTGGCACGATCGCAAATCCAAATTCACGCCTATAGACGACTGGTTCGTCTACATGAAGCAGGCCGCTGATGCCCTCAACTCTGACGCCGATGGCATTATCACCGTATTTCCCCAGGCGGCG
>DASQNN010000398.1:0-1642 GCA_035644955.1 Nodosilinea sp.
CCACGGAGACACCTACGCCGAAGCGGCCACCAATGGTTATGAAGCGTTAGAATCGCTTGTAATTGCCTATGAAGCTACAGGCGAACCGCTGCCAGAACCTAATATTATCTACATCGCCGCCTAAATTACACTACTCAGATGCAAGTTCTGCGGCCCCGCAAGATTGTCACGAGTTGATCGCCCTAGACCAGTGGACCACCTCAGCTGAACCGTTTCTCTATGGTGCTGTTGCTACCGGAGATGTGTGGCAGTTTGGACGGTTACATCGCCAGCAGCGACGAATTGAGCAAGATCTGAATCTGTATCGAGGCCCTGCCGATTTAGACGAGTTGTTTCAAATTCTGGTAGGGATACTGACCAGCGAATAACGAAGGATGCTGGGTTTTGCAGAAATAAGCTGAGGCCAGAGTCATGTAAAAGATTGAGGCTGTGCTGGCTTAGCGAAAAATCTCGCTCACAAGAGTATTAAAGCCTGGCAGTAACGGAGACGAGAGAGCGTCGTCAACTAAGAGCGTACCGACTAACTGGAGCTGAGCATCAGCGCGGCGATAGATTTCCAGGGTTTTGAGTTGCCAGTTGACGATCCAATATTCCTGCACCCCGTAGCGCGAGTAGAGTTTGAGCTTGACTTCCTTGTCGCGCTGCTCGTTCAAACCGCCCGGCGACAGCACCTCTACCATTAGCTCTGGAGCCACAATCAGGTGCCCTGCATCGTCTACCCATCAGCCTCAGGTGCAAAAAAGCTGAAGAAATCGGCAGAAACCGAGGGCTGCTTCTATGGTGAAGGGGACGACAGCAGGAGCGATCGCCCCCCATGCCCCCATCCACCACATCCATCAACTGGGCCACACTGCAAAACGGCTCCGATATTCGCGGCGTTGCCCTGGAGGGGGTTGCCGGTCAGGCCGTTAACCTCACCCCGGAGGTGGTCACTATTCTGGGCAAAGCCTTTGCCACCTGGCTATCAGCAGAACTAGAGCGTCCTTTAGACGAGTTGACCATTGCGATCGGGCGCGACAGTCGGTTGTCTGGGCCTGAGCTGATGGGGGCGGCGATCGCAGGCATGACCTCCCTGGGCTGTCGCGTTTTTGACGTGGCCATGGCCTCGACTCCAGCTATGTTTATGGGCACCGTACTGCCCGAGTTTGCCTGCCACGGCGCGATTATGATGACCGCCAGCCACCTACCCTTCAACCGCAACGGTCTCAAGTTTTTCACCCGCCAGGGTGGCCTCGGCAAAGGCGATATTTCGCGCATTTTAGAGCTGGCCGAGCAGGGCAATTTTCCGACTGCGACAGCCCCCGGCTCGGTAGAAAGCCGAGATTTAATTGGAGCCTATGCGGCGGGTCTGGTGCAGCAGATTCGCCAGTCAGTGAACCATCCCGACAACTTTGATCAACCGCTGCACGGGCTCGAAATCATTGTCGATGCAGGCAATGGGGCGGGCGGTTTTTTCGCCGGTCAGGTGCTCGAACCGTTGGGGGCTGACACCACCGGCAGTCAGTTCTTAGACCCCGATGGCACCTTCCCCAACCACGTGCCCAACCCTGAAGATGCGGTGGCGATCGCCTCGATCTGCCAAGCCGTGGTCGCTCAGGGGGCTGACTTTGGCCTGATCTTCGATACCGATGTCGATCGCGGC
>DASQNN010000399.1:0-4679 GCA_035644955.1 Nodosilinea sp.
CTCGTAGGTGCCGGCGTTGACCGTGGCGACCTCGGGGTTGACGATGAACTCGTAGGTAAAGACCACATCCTCGGCGGTAAAAGGGGTTCCGTCTGACCAGGTAATGCCTTCCTTTAGCTTCCAGGTTACGGAGGTGCCGTCCGCGGCCACGCCGCCGTTGTCGAGGGAGGGCTCTTCGGCCGCCAAAAACAACACCATATTGCCCTCAGCATCGAAGCTGGCCAGGGGCTCTAGGGTAATGCGGCTGGCCTCGGAGTCTTTAAAGCCGCTCGAAAAGTGGGGATTGAGAATGGTGGGCGCCTGCCAGTAAAGCAGGCGCAGGGTGTCGTCGGTGGCAGCAGCGTCTTCTGCCCCGGCCTCGGTTAAGGGAGGGTTCTGGGCCGTGCGGCACCCGGTAAACAGCAGCAAACACAGCCCAGCGGCGGCGACGGCACGAGCGTTCATAGGCAAACCCAAATTCCTGACCTGGCGCTAACACAAGGGGGGTAGAGCGTTCGTTCTCAACCCGCGATCCCCAGGCAATAGCGTAGCGGGTCGGCAGATCAAGATGGTAAGCCAGGATACGAATCGGGTTTCAAAACCAAGACGCGATCGACCCCCTCCTGCACCGATGGCGGCGCACCCTGGAGCTGACGGTGCATGGTGGCCACAACATCGATGGGCACCTGCCGCGATCGCCCCCGGTTGCACTCTAGGGCCAGGCTAAGGGGTACGTCAAACCAGACCAGCGTTATGGGGCTAAAGCCAGCTTGGCGAGCGGCGGCGATCGCGGCCCGCCGGTGCCGCCGCCGCGCGTTGGTCGCGTCGTAGATCACGCCCTCTAGCTCGCCTTGGTGAATCGCCACCACCCCCTGCCACCACTGGATAACCACCTGCTGCCAGATCTGGTGCCAGTCGCCTTGAACGGCTTCGTCGCCGTAGAGTTGGGCGCGAAGGTTATCGGTCGACACAACGCGATAGCGGGGATGCGTTAAGACAAAATCCCTGGCCCAGGTTGATTTACCGCTGCCAGGAACACCCACCAGCATCAACAGGGGCACAGGGATCGCCTCTAACGTCACTGGCCAGCGCTAGATGATCATGCCGTCGGGAATCACCGCATTCTTTAGCACCACCACAATGCCACTGCGAATGTAGAAGCCCAGGTCTTCGCGCTCGGCCTCCTGCACATTGTCTTTGTTGACAATCTGCACATTGCGACCAATGCGGGCGTTTTTGTCGATAATGGCGCGGCGAATTACCGACCCTTCACCGATCCCCATCGGAATTTTGCCCCGGGTCAGGTGCTGGCTGCTCTCTGACCATGGCTCGTAGTAGTCGGCCCCCATCAGCAGCGAGTCTTCGATAATGCAGTCGGCGTTGATTCGCTGGCGTAGCCCCACCACCGAGTGATGAACGCGGCAGTTTTTGAGAATGCAGCCCTCGGTAATACTCGACTGGGTAATGTGGCAGTCTTGCAGCTTGTTGGGAGGCAGGTAGCGGGCGCGGGTATAGATGGGCGCGTCTTCGTGGTAAAAGCTGAAGTCTGGGTAGGGCTGACGAGTCAGCGCCAGGTTTGCCTCATAGAAGGCTTCGATGGTACCGATGTCTTCCCAATAGCCGTCGAACAGGTAGGCCTGCACGTTGTAGTCGCGCGAGGAAGCCGGGATGATTTCTTTGCCAAAGTCGGTCTGGTCGAGGTTTTTGCGCAGCAGGTCGATTAGCACCTGCTTTTTAAATACGTAGATGCCCATGGAGGCAATAAAAGGCTTCTCCTCGGCCTGCTCAGGGCTGAGACCCAGGGAGGTAGTATCGACCTTCATCTGCTCTAGGGCTTCGCCCTTGGGCTTTTCGCTGAAGTCAACCACGCGCCCGGTGCCATCGACTTTCATGAGGCCAAAATCAGAGGCTTGCTTGTAGCCAATGGGCACCACTGACAGCGTGATGTCGGCGTTGGTAGCCCGGTGGCGCTGCACAAACAGGCTGTAGTCCATCCGGTAGAGGTGATCTCCGGACAGAATAATGAAATCCTCTACGTTCCAGGAGTCGAACAGCCACAGGTACTTGCGCACAGCGTCGGCGGTGCCTTGAAACCAGCTGGGGCTCTCAGGGGTTTGCTGGGCAGCCAGCACCTCTACAAAGCCTTCGGTAAACTGCGAAAACTGGTAGGCGCGACCAATGTGCCGGTTCAACGAGGCGGAGTTGAACTGGGTCAGCACATAGATTTTGTGGATTTCTGAGTTGATGCAGTTGCTGACGGGGATATCAATTAGACGGTACTTACCCGCTAAAGAAACCGCTGGCTTAGCTCGAAATTTGGTTAATGGATAAAGGCGGGTGCCGGCACCGCCACCTAAAATTATGGCCAGAACTGATTTCACAAGATTCCCTCAATAAGCCCACGAATTGGCTTGTTTTACACCATTTTGTTTCACATTTACAGTGTGAGCCCGAGGGTACCACTTGACAAGGGGGAGCAGGAAAGTTTGTGACGGAATGTGACCTGCAACACCATAGTGCTTTTGGATGATCCCCAAGAGCTGTGCTTAACCGTCAGATAAGCTTTCCAGCGATTGCTCTATGAGCGGTGGAGCGGGGATCCTAAGCCTCCAGTCTGACCACAGTCGGAGGAATGGCGCTGGTGTTTTCGTCGGGAAACCTGTCGATCAAAAAAGTGCCCAGCTGGGCCAGTTCGTCGACCTTAAGGGAGAGGCGGCCGGCGTAGTCGTTTGGCGTAGTCGTTGAGTATTGCTTGTTCCTATGCATCCCTATTACACCCTTGCCAGAACAGTACAGGTGCATTAGTATTGGTTCATGCGTACTTATGGGTACAACCGTTCCCACTCCGGTTGAGACGGTGGCCCGCCGTACCGCTGACCTGATATCCCCCACGAGAGTTTCCTATGACCACGACTACCGCCCCCCGCAGCCGTTCCGCCGCTGGTGCGACTCGGTCTTCGGCCAAGGCTCGCGGCCCCCAGACGGCCAGTGCCACCACCCCGGTGCTTGCCCTCGACGCTGGCAACTACGACCTCAAGTTTTTCTCCGGCAGCGGCCACCCCAAAGCCATTCGCTCAGTGCGCTACCAACTGCCCCAGGGGCGCGACGCCGTCAGTTTTTCAGAAGCCTCTCCCCTGATCGAGCTGCCCGATGGCCGCCGCTACCACTTTGGTGCCCAGGCCTATAAGTATCGCCGCCAGCAGCAAACCGTGATTGAAAATAAGGTTGAGCTGGCCAAGCTGCACCTCTACGCCTGCCTAGAGCCGCTACCCGGTGACGTGGCCGACTACACCCTCAACCTCCACGTTTCTACCCCCGATCCAGCCCGCAACGGCGAAGACATCTGCGCCCAGCTGCTCGGCCTGCACGAGTTTGTTCGCAATGACGTAGCCTTTCGCGTCAATGTCGAATCGGTAAACGTTGAGCGCGAGGGCATGGGTGCCTATTACTACGCCAAGACCCAGGGCATTATCCCTGGCCAGGGCTACACCATTGTGGTCGACATCGGCGGCGGCACCTGGCTTACCCGCTTGGTCGATGCCGACGGCGAGGTGATCGACGAAAACATTATGGATCGCGGCGGCACCTACGAATTGGCCACCGCCATCAGCTTCGACCACCGCCTCACCGACCTCTTGGGCAGTAGCGCCGACCCCTGCATTGTTATGGATGGCTTTCGCGCTGACCACGCCTACGCCGACACGGGCTTGGCCTGGGCCGACTGGCTCGACGAATACCTCGACCCGTGGTTTAAAGGCATTTTTCAAACGGTGAAAGCGCAGTACACCCCCTACATGCCCAGAGTGACGCGGTTCCTCGTCACCGGCGGCGGCTCTCATTTGATTGCCGATCGCCTGCAAGGGCACGATCTGTTCGCCGTCATGGGCGACCCTCAGTTTGCCAACGTTCGCGGCTTGTTTTTAATGACCGGTGATACCCAACTATGCATAACCACCAAGTAGCACCTCAGCTAGCCAGCTCCAAAGCTAAACAAGACAACAAAGTGCGGCTCAGCCAAGACGTGCTTGAAAAAGCCGAGCGCATTGCCGCCGAGTGGGGCCTCAAAAACGCCCGCGCTGCCGTAGAAGCCGTGTTTCGCCGCTACTGCGACGACTACCTCTACGGTCGCCCTGCCGAAATGGAGGAGAGTTTCGTCGCTCGAGAACCAGTCGCGCCCAGCTATGGTGGGGCGCAGCCCGCTCAGGTCAAGCGATCGGCTCCAGTGCCGCCTAAGTGCGAAGCGTTAGATGCCCTAGATCAGCTTCTAGCGCTTTGATTCCGGCGTGCGTTCCCTTTGGCTTTGCTGGGGGAACGCACGCGGAGTCGGTGATTGGGCCGATTCGGTAGCTGGGTAAAATCGGTGGCTGAGCGAAGTTGAAGCCACCGACGCAGAATACTCGGGTTTGCGATCGCCGCTGCCGAAGGGGAGCAGGTACTGTGGCACAATGGAATTCATTCTAAAAATTTGCCGTCATCTTTGAAACGCCTGTGAATTCTACTGTTGCGACCCCTTCGGCTTCCTTTGCCCCCGCCCGCCGCGCGGTATTTCCCTTCACCGCCGTGATTGGCCAAGACGACATGAAGCTGGCCCTGCTGCTGAACGTCATCGACCCCAAAATTGGCGGGGTAATGATCATGGGCGATCGCGGCACCGGCAAATCCACCACCATTCGCGCCCTGGCCGACCTGCTGCCCGAAAT